>JAKLHH010000076.1 GCA_022710245.1 Myxococcota bacterium | reverse complement strand
GAGGAAGGGCTTGTCCCGCCGCGGCGAGGCGCCGTGCAGCTCCTGCGCGACGAGCTCCTTGCCGGTGCCGGTCTCGCCGAGGACGAGGACCGTGGTGTCGGTGGGCGCCACCGCGGCGAGCACCGAGTAGAGCTCCTGCATCGGCGGCGACGAGCCGACCAGGCTGCCGAAGCTCGACTGCGCGGTGAGCTGCAGCGAGTGCTCCTCGCCGCGCTCGACGCGGAGCACGGTGGCGGTGCCGAGGCGCAGCTCCGCGCCGGGCGTCAGCAGCGCCTCGCCGATGCCGGCGCCGCGGTAGAAGGTCCCGTTGGTGCTGCCGAGGTCGCGGACCAGGTAGCCGTCCTCGCGGGTCTGCACCTCGAGGTGGTGGCGCGAGACCTGCGGGTCGCCGAGCACCAGCGTGCAGTCGGCGCCGGTGCCGAGCGTCACCCTGGCCCCGCCCAGCTCGAGGGAGGCGCCCCGATCGGGCCCGGCGACCACGCGCAGGGTGGCCCGGCGGACGACCAGCACAGGCCGCCGGCCCTCGTAGGTCACCTGCGTCGGCGACTCCGCCCGGGCGAGGGCCTGAGGGTCGGGGCGGTCGCTCATGCCTCCTCCTTGTCCGGGCTCAATCTACCGTGCTACCGTCTCCGCTGTCACTAGTCATGCCTGAGCTGGCCGGGGGAGCTGAGGGACCCGAGCGGGTTCCGTTTGGACGCTACGAGCTGCTGGGTCCGCTTGGACGAGGCGGCATGGCCACCGTCTATCGTGCGTGCCTGCGTGGCCCCGGGGGGGCGGCGCGCTTCGTCGCGCTGAAGCTGATCCACCCGCACCTCTGCTCGGAGCCGGGCTTCGTCCGCCTCTTCCTCGAGGAGACGCGGGTGGCGATGGCGCTCACCCACCGCAACATCGTGCAGACCTTCGACGCCGGCGCCGTCGGCGATCGGCAGTTCCTGGCGATGGAGCTGGTGAACGGGCCCTCGCTGCGCGAGGTCTACGAGCGCCTCGACACCAAGGCCCAGCTCCCGCTCGACATCGGGATCTACGTGGTGATGGAGGTGGCGGCGGCGCTCGCCTACTCGCACCGCTTCCGCCCCGAGCTGACCGGCCAGCCGGGCTCGGTCATCCACCGCGACGTGAGCCCGAGCAACATCCTGCTCTCCCTCGAGGGCGACGTGAAGCTCGCCGACTTCGGCGTCGCGCGCGCGCGTGACGAGCTCGCGCACCAGAGCACCTCGAGCGGGATGATCAAGGGCAAGCTCCACTACATGTCGCCCGAGCAGGCGCGGGGCAAGGCCGAGCCGCGCAGCGACCTCTTCGCGCTCGGCGTGGTGCTCTACGAGCTCCTCACCGGCCGCGTCGTCCAGAGCCTGAACACCATCGAGGACGTGCTGCGCGGACCCACCGCGCTGGTCGCGCCGAGCCAGCTGCGCCCCGAGCTCTCGCTCCACCTCGAGCAGCTGATGCTGGGCCTGCTCAGCCCCGACCCGGAGCAGCGTCCGGAGAGCGCCGAGCTGGTCCGCGCCGAGCTGGCCGAGGCGCTCCTCGAGGTGCAGCTGAAGGCGGGCCGGGCCGACACGGCCGGCCACCTGCGCGAGTTCCTGGCCACGCTCCCGTCGCGCCAGCGTGGCCCGCAGGCCGAGGACGTGGCCGCGGCGCTGATCCGCGAGGCGCTGGCCGTGGGCTCCTTCGGCGGGACCATGCCCACGACGCCCTCGCCCATCGGCCAGTCGACGGGCGCCGGACCCCGCGAGGTCCCCCCCCTGACCGAGGTGGGGACCCTCCGCGCCGGCAACACCACCTTCAGGGTGCCGCGGCGTCACACGCCGCTCCTCGCCGGGATCCTCGTCTGCCTCGCCATTGGCGCCGTGGGCACGCTCTGGCTGACGCGCTCCTGGCTACGCGCGCCGAGCGATGGCGGCGAAGGAGGGGGCACCGCCACGCGACAGCCGCTCGCGGGGACCGCCCGCGCCGCTGCTGCGGACGGAGGCGCGACGCACGCGCTGCGCGACGCACGCGCTGCCCCGGGCCCCGATCATGGCGCACGGGCGAAGACGGATGCCGCGCGCCACGTCAAGGTGGGGCCACGGCCCACGGGACGGCTCGACCTCAACACCGTGCCGTGGGCGCGAGTGACCATCGACGGCATCTACCGGGGCGATACGCCCCTCGAGGGGCTCACGCTCCCGGCAGGCACGCATCGCGTGCGGCTGGAGAACCCGGGGCGCGGGCTCGCCAGGACAGTCCGCGTGCGGATCCTGCCCGGCAAGACCATCCAGCAGGTGATCAAGCTCGACTGAGCACCCCGCCAGCTCCGGCGGGCCAGGCGGCGTGGCTCCGCAGGCGCGAGGTCGCGGCCTGGCTCCGTCGAGAGTCAGTGCTGTCTGCGAGAGTCACCCTCGGGTGACGAGCGCTGTGCTTTCTGTCCCACCACCTTCGGGGACTGCAGACCCCTCGACCGAACCCTGCGTCGGGAAGTGGCTGGATCTGCGTGATCTTGCCGGTGCTCTCCCGAGGCGCAGATCCGGACCCGGAGTTGCATCTCCAGCGAGACGGGAGACCGGGATCAGCGAGTCTGGCGCAGCGAGGTTGCCCGCCTGGGGGCGGGCGGCGTCGATGACCTTGGCCCCGAGCTCAGCAAGCGGAGACTTCATGGTCACGTCCCTTGCCCTGCGTGAAGGAGTCGACTGCTTCCTCTGCCCCCCCGACCCGGCGATCCGGCAGGGGCGGCGGCGCCTCGCCCCGAGCACCATCCGCGAGGCCTGCCCCTGGCACCAGCAGCAGGCGCGGCTCCCCGACGGACAGCTCCTCGCGCCGCTGCTCGAGGCCGGGCCAGGGCCGCTCGAGGGTCCCGGCCTCGGCTTCCTCTTCAACCCCGTCAGCGTCGGGCGCGTCCGCTGCTGGAGCTCGTGGGCCGGCGGTGGCTACTCGATCCACGCCGAGCTGCACCCGTCGGCGAGCTACGCAGAGTTCGAGCTGCAGCACCGCCCCGAGGCCCTCGCCTCGCTCTACCTGCTCCACCACCACCGCAGTCTGCTCGGTCCCGCGCCGGGCGGCCGCGAGCTCGTCGCCTTCATGCTGCAGGTCGGCAGCCAGGCCGCCGAGCAGCTGAGCCGCACCCTCGAGCTCTGGTGGCGGCAGGAGCGCTACGCGGAGGCGCTGAGCGCGACCGGCCTGAGCCACGCCCTCTCGGCCGCAGCGGCGCGCGAGCTGATGCAGCGGCTGGAGCCGCTGGCCTTGCCCTGGGAGCAGGCCCCTCTCGTGGCCGGGGCGCTCCTCCCTCTCGCCGAGCGGCGGTTCAACAACTTCCAGCGGGGGCGCTGAGTGGCCCTGACGGTGTACCGGACCAACACGGGGCTCAGCGGCGAGCTCTGGCGGCTGAACCGACGCGCCTGGGTCGGGGAGGTCTGCTCGAACGAGCTGCTCCTCTCCGTGCGACCCGCCCCGCCCGCGAGCCCCGCGCCCGCGAGCCCCGCGCCCGCAGAGCGGCGACCGCCAGCCGCAGCCGCTCGCGCAGCACCGCCGGAGCGCCGATCGCCGGCCGCGTTCGCCCACGTGGCAGCACCGCAAGAGCGCCGCGAGGACGCCGCACGCGGCGACCGCGAGAAGCCCACCGTGCTCGGCTACCACCACCCCATCCGGCGCCACGTTCACGGCACGGGCCGTGGACCGGGTACTAGCCGGCAGGTCCACGGCCCACCGCACCGGCCGTGGACCATACACCCTGGCCCTGGCAGCGCCACGGCTCCTCGAGCCGCCCCCTCTCCTGGATCCATCGCAGCCGCCGCCGGGTGAGCCGTGCGATCACGGCAACTTAACCGTGGCACGGCCGATGCTTTCCTCGACCATCATGAGAAGCTCGCTGGTCCGCTCGCGTATCCGCCTGGTCGCGCTGCTCGCCACCTCGCTCTGCCTCGCCGCTCCGGCGCTGGCCCAGCAGCCGCAGCCCTCGGCCTATCGTCGCGCCCGCGAGCTGGTGCGCGGCCTGATCGCTCCAGGCCAGAAGCTCACGCCCGGCCAGCGCGCCCGGGTGCGAGGTCTGCTCCTCGGCGAGCGTCCGGCGGCCGAGCCCACGCTGCGCGCACCGGCTCAGGAGCACCGTGACGCGGCCTACCTCGGCCGTCACCCGATGGTGCAGCGCCTCGCCGCGAGCGGCTGGTACCGCGACGGCCAGCGCATCGCTCGCCTGCAGAGCCTGGCCGACGGGCTCCGCGCCACGCGCGCGATCGCCCCCACCACCCCGCTCGGCCAGGTCGAGCTCCTCGCCTTCGACCTGGAGGCGAGCGGCGGCTCGGCGGGCTACTTCGACCGCAAGCAAGGCAAGCTCCGCTTCGGCTGGGACGAGGTCACGCAGTTCGGCTACACCATCTACCGCGGCGGCGCCAAGGTCTCGTCGGGCACCATCAACATCAAGCCCGACGTGAGCATCGCGCCGGTGGTGCAGAGGATCACCGGCCTGAACGCGGCGAAGCTCGCCGGCGCGGCCCGCTTCGAGGACGTCGCCGAGCAGCTGCTGACCCTGATGCAGGGCCGCGTCCTCGTCGGGCAGGGCTCGCTGCGCAACGACTGGAGCTGGCTCCAGTCGAGCTTCGCCCGCCTGGGCGTCGACCTGCCCGGGCCGCGCGGGATGATGCTCGACACCCACGTGCTCTCGTTCCACGCCTTCCCCGCCGGCGCAGGGCTGAAGGCGCTGGTGGAGAAGTACGGCGCCGCCACCGGCCGCAACCACGACGCCGGCTACGACGCCAGCGCGACCGGCGAGGTGCTCCAGGCCATGCTGCGCGAGCACCAGGTCGCCACCCTCGGCGATGCCTTCCGGCTGCAGGAGGCCGGCCAGGTCCTCATGCACCAGCCGCGGCCGCAGCCGCAGCCCGCGCAGGCCGCGGCCCGCTGACCCTCCTCCTCGAGGCTGGACCCCTCCTCGAGGCTGGACCCCTCCTCGAGGCTGGACCCCTCCTCGAGGCTGGACCTCGGGCGGCTGTCGTTGCACACTCAGCCGACGTCGCTCGCCCTGGCGGTGAGCCGCGAGACGTAGAAGCCACCCCTTGGACCTGCTCGCCCTCCTCGGCACCGCGCTCGCCCTCGCGATGGACGCCTTCGCGGTCTCCGCGGCGATCGCGGCGTCCCTGCCGCAGGTGACGGGCCGGCACACCTTCCGCCTCGCCTTCCACTTCGGCCTCTTCCAGTTCCTGATGCCGGTGATCGGCTGGGCCGGCGGCGCGGCGGTCGCGCGCCGGCTGGCGGTGGTCGATCACTGGATCGCCTTCGGGCTGCTCCTCATCCTCGGCGGCCGCATGATCTGGGGCTCCTTCTCGCACGACGACGCGCGCCCGCAGCGCGATCCGACCCGCGGCCTCAGCCTGATCGGGCTCGCGGTGGCGACCAGCATCGACGCGCTCGCCGTCGGGCTCTCGCTCGGGCTCCTCGACGTCGCGATCTGGATCCCCTCGGCGGTGATCGGGGTGGTGGCGCTGGTGCTCACCGCGGTCGGGGTGGTGCTCGGCAAGCGGGTCGGCCCGCGCCTCGGTCACTGGGCCGAGCGCGTCGGGGGGCTGGTGCTGATCGGCATCGGGCTGCGCATCCTGCTGCAGCACCTGGCCTGACAGGACCGTCAGCCGGTCAGAAGTAGACCTGGAGCAGCTGCGTCAGCAGATCCCTCGCCAGCATCACCTCGACGGCGGCGAGCCCGAGGAACGGGCCGAACGGGATCCGCGGCGGCCCCTGGTAGGGCTCGTCCTCCTCGCCCTCCTCATCCTCGCCGTGCTCTCCGTCCGCGTGATCGCCTGGCCTGGCTGCCGCGCGATCGCCTGGCCCGGCTGCCTCCGCGGGCGGCGCCTCCTCGCCCGAGGGGGCTGGCGCGGGTGGCACGTCATTGGCGGGCGCCACCGGCGGCGCGAGCGACCGCCGGCGCGCGAGGAGCAGGGCTCCGACGCCGATCACGCTCCCCTGCAGCGCGGCGAGGAAGAGCACCGGGATCAGGCTCTGCCAGCCGAGCAGCCCCCCGATCATGGCGAGGAGCTTGGCGTCGCCGTAGCCCATCCCCTGGTGCCCCCTGAGCAGCCGCCAGCCGTCGGAGAGCAGGCGGATCACCAGGTAGCCGGCCACGCCACCGACGGCGCCGTCCCAGAGGTGCTGGTGGCCCATCAGCAGCGAGCAGGCCATCGCCACCGGGATGCCCGGGTAGGTGATCACGTTGAGGATCAGCATCGTGTCGAGGTCGATGAAGGCGATCGCGACGAGGAGCGCGGCGAAGAGCGAGGTGATCACGAACTGCGCTGCCCGCACCTCGGGCGGTCCGCTGGCGCCGACCACGTAGACCTGGTGCATGGCCACCGCGAGCAGCGCCACCAGGAGCTCGACCAGCGCGTAGCGGGGGGAGAAGCGGGCGCCGCAGCGGCGGCAGCGGCCGCGCAGCCAGAGATAGGCGAAGATGGGGACGTTGTCGTACCAGGCGACGCTGGCCCCGCAGCTCCGGCAGTGGGAGCCCGGGCGCACCAGGGACTCACCCGCCGGGAGCCGCAGGATCAGCACGTTGACGAAGCTGCCCCAGAGCGCGCCCCAGACGCCGGCCACGACACGCGCGACCGGACCTGTTATCATTGCGTTCAGAAAAGTCGGATCATCCATGGACCGGTCCTGGGCAGCGTGGCAACGACGCGTCCTTCGGCTCGAGGCGGGCGACTGCCCTCGCTTCTTGACAAGGCCGTGCGAGCCGAAAAAGATCGAGCTTCCGATGGGGTCGAGGAGCGTCGGCGCGCGCTGCTCATGCCCCAAGACTAACCCAGACCGCGCCTCGAAGCCCTCCATCAATGTTTAGGCCGACCCAGTTTGGCAAGTACTACCTGACCGAGCGTATCGCGGTCGGGGGTATGGCCGAGCTGTTCAAGGCCACGCTCTACGGCGTGAGCGGCTTCGAGAAGCCGATGGTGGTCAAGCAGATCCTGCCGAAGTACTCGAAGAACCCCGAGTTCGTGAAGATGTTCATCGACGAGGCGAAGATCTCCGTCAGCCTCACGCACGGCAATATCGTCCCCGTCTACGAGCTCGGGCGCATCGACGAGATCTACTTCATCGCCATGGAGTACGTGCCCGGCAAGGACCTCGCGGACATCCTGGAGACGGCGCGCGCGCGCATGCTGCCGCTCTCCCCCGAGCACGCGGCCTTCATCACCATCGAGATCTGCAAGGGGCTCGACTACGCTCACCGCCGGACCGACGACGAGGGCCAGCCGCTCAAGGTCGTGCACCGCGACATCAGCCCGCCCAACATCCTCATCTCCATGGACGGCGAGGTGAAGATCGCCGACTTCGGCATCGCCAAGGCCGCCCGCAAGCTCGGCAGCACGGAGGCGGGCGTGGTCAAGGGGACCTTCGGCTACATGTCCCCGGAGCAGGTGCGCGGCCTGCCCCTCGACCACCGCACCGACATCTTCAGCGTCGGCATCCTGCTCCACGAGATGCTGACCGGCCGGCGCCTCTTCACCGGAGACTCCGAGTACGAGGCGATCGAGCGCGTGAAGGCGGCGAAGGTGCCGGCCCCCTCCTCGCTCAGCTCGCGGGTGCCGGCGGCCGTCGACCCGATCGTCTTCAAGGCGCTCGCCAAGGAGCCCGGGGATCGCTTCTCCGACGCGAACGAGCTGCAGCTGGCGCTCTCGCGGTTTCTCTTCACCGCTGGCAAGGGGGCGACAGCGAGCACGCTGAGCCGTTACATGCGCGAGCTCTTCGCCGACCGGGAGCCGGTCGTGGAGCACGCGGCCGAGGTCATCGTGAGCAAGACACCAGAAGACTTCAGCCGGGAGAACGTCACCCTGCGGGAGGGGCGCGGGCGCGCCACGAGCCCCGACGAGGACTCGCAGTCCTTCGCGGTGCGCCCCGAGCTCGGCGGCCGCGGTCGGGCCGAGGCCCCTCGGCGCCCCGTCGACGTCGGCGCCGGCGCCGGCGTCCCCATCAGCGCCACCCTCGCGCTCCCCTCGCTCGAGGGGGCCGAGCGGCCGCGCGGCTTCGAGGACGAGGAGCGGACCAACATCTTCAAGGGCGGGCGCCCGCCGCAGAAGCCCGAGGTCCCCGAGCTGCGCTTCCCGCCCAAGGTCGCGCAGCCCGCGCGCGAGGTGGTGGTGCCGGCCTTCCCCGAGGGCGCCGAGCCGCCCCCCGAGGAGTTCCCGAGCGGCGAGGAGCTCGCGGCGCTCGCGGACGCGTTCGCCGAGGAGCTCCCCTCGGCCCCGCGCCGCAAGGGCGGGGCGGCCGCGCCGAAGCCGGGCGCCGAGGCGCGGTCCGCGGCCCGTCTGCCCGCCGTCCGTCCCGAGCCGCGACCCACCGCCGCCGGCGCCGCGCCGCCCGCCGCGCCGCCCGCCGCGCGCCCCGAGCCACGACCCACCTCGTCCGCCGCCGCGCGCCCCGAGCCGCGGCCTGCCCCGGCTGCCGCCGCGCGCCCCGAGCCGCGGCCTGCCCCGGCTGCCGAGATCGAGCTCGCGCCCACCGAGCCCCAGGTACAGACGAGGGGGGACTCGGGGCTGCTCGGCCTGCTCGCGCAGGGGAGCGGCGAGCTCCATAGCGAGCTCGTCGCGCCAGCGCCGGAGCTCGGGGCCGCGGAGCCGCCGGTGCTCCGCACCGGCCCGCAGGAGCCGCGCCGCGTGGCGACTGGTCCGGGTGTGAGCTCGCAGCAGGCACCCAGGCGCGCCGAGACGGGCCGCCAGCAGGGCGCATCTCAGGCAGGGCCCGCCGGCCGCCAGGAGATCTCGAACACGGACCTGATCCGGCGGCAGCGCAAGATCTCCGGCATCGTCTCGGCGACGATGAAGCTCTTCGTCGAGGGGCTCGACGACGAGCAGGCCCACCCGCTCGCCGCGCCGACAGATCCCGGGCTGCTCCCCGTGCAGACCCCGGCGCCCACCGGCGGACCGTCGGGCTCGGAGAGGACGCTCGACGAGGTGCCGCGCACCATCAAGCCCACCGTGCTCGGCTGGGCGGTGGTGCTGATCGTGGTCCTCGCCGCCGTCGGCTTCGTCCTCTACAAGAAGACCGCGATCTTCGGCAAGAAGGGCGGGGGCGACGAGTCCGGGGACCTGGTGCAGCCAGATATCGTCCCGCGCAAGGAGCTCACCAAGCCGTCGGTGAAGGGGAGCATCAAGCTCACCTCGAAGCCCGCGGGCGCGCTCTTCTTCTACTTCGTCGGGGAGACCCCGACGAGCCTGAGCACCCTCGACCCCGGCAAGGCGCACCTGATCCGCGTCGAGCGCGACGGCTACCAGCCCGTCTACCGCCGCATCGAGCCGAAGGAGCTCGCCGGCGGCAAGGCCGAGCTGAGCGTCTCGCTGCAGCCGGTCGGCTCGGGCGTCAAGGACGAGCTGCCGACCTTCGAGGAGAGCGGCGCCGCGAGCGGGCGGCCGGCGACGGTCAGCATCAAGTCGGATCCGCCAAGCGCCATGGTCTGGCTCCTCGTCGGAGCGGGCAAGCCGGTGGAGATGACGGCGCTCGACACCAGCAAGAGCTTCAACTTCAAGGTGCTGAAGGAGGGCTTCACGCAGGTGCTGGTGACGGTCGCCACCGTCGACTTCGACAAGACGACGGGCGCCTACAGCACCGTGGTCAACCTGGAGGAGCAGGGCGAGGGGAGCAAGGACAGCGGCGCGGCGCCCAAGGCCGAGCCGAAGGAGAAGGGCGAGCCCAAGGAGAAGGGCGAGCCCAAGGAGAAGCCCGAGCCCAAGGAGAAGCCCGAGCCCAAGGAGAAGCCCGAGCCCAAGGCCAGGCCCGAGCCCAAGGCCAGGCCCGAGCCCAAGGCCAAGCCCGAGCCCAAGGTGAAGGTCAAGGTCGAACCCAAGCATCACCCGAAGACGGTCAAGCTCAAGCTGCCCAAGGCGAAGAAGCCCAAGCCGGTGAAGACGCCCAAGAAGAAGGGCACCAAGCCGGAGGAGAAGAAGAAGCCGAACCTGCAGACGCCCGACTGGGCACGCTAGGTCGCGCCAGGTGGCGCCAGCGCTGGCTCTTCCGAGGGTTCCGTGGAGCGTCAGGGGGCGCCAGGGGACCCGTGCTTGACAGAGGCAGCGACCGGGGTTAGGCAATACCCTCCTGATGGTCCCCTTCCCTGCCGCGCTCCGAATTACTGTCTGGGTCTGGGGCCTCGCCCTGCTCGTGGCGATCCCGGGCTGCCGCTCCGAGCGGCCCCCCCCCGCCGCGCCCGGCGCTGCGCGGGTGGAGCACGCCCTCGACGTCGCCTCCCTCGGCAGCGACCGGAAGACCACGCTGCGCGCGCTCCGCATGCCGCACCGGCTCATCGCCGCGCGGCTCGGCGCCCACCGCCTGGTCGCCAGCTCGCGCCTGACCACCCAGCTGCCCTCGCAGCCCGCCCGCGAGGTGGTGCAGGAGGTCTCGCTGCGCGTCGACGGCAAGGGGCAGTACGCCGCGCTGAAGACCACCGGCGCCCAGTATGGTCAGGAGGTGATCTGGACCGGCGGCTGGCTCTACCCTCGGCTCCGCTACAGCAAGTTCCTGCGGCGTCGGGCCGAGGCCGATGAGCCCGCGCTGATGGCTGACCGTTTGGCGGGGCTCCTGCCCGCCTATGTCACCCTGCTCCGGCGCTTCCTCGAGGTGCACCTCGAGGGCCGCGGCCAGCACCAGGGCCGCGAGGTCGTGCGCGTCAGGCTCTCGCTCGCCAGCGACCCGCGGCCGCCCGCGCCGCTCCGCGCCCCGGCGCGGCAGTGGCGCCGGACGCTGGTCGCCCGCGCCATCGAGGGGAAGGCCGTGCTGGACGCCCAGACCGGCGCGCCCCTCTCGGTGGAGCTCACGGCGCGCTGGACCTTCAGCCCGCCCGCCGCGGGGCCGCTCCCCGACTCGGGGCTGCCCACCCGCGTCGACGAGGGGACGACCGCGACCGGCGAGCTCCACTTCACCCTCAAGGTGTCGGACCTGGGCAAGGTCGCGACGGTGCGCCCGCCGCCGGAGGCGGAGACCATCGACAGCCCGCGCCTGGTGCGCACCGAGCTCGAGCGTCAGATGCTGACCGGAGAGGTCCCGCTCGAGGGCGATCGCGAGGGCGACGCCGATGCTGGCGGGGGCGAGGGGAAGGCGCCATGAGCCGCCCCGCGCTCGCCGCCCTGAAGGAGAACCGGCGGCTCCTCGTCACCGCCTCCTTCCTCTCGGGTGCCCTCGGCCTGATCCCGGTGCCGCTGGTCGGCGACCTCGGCATCGACCTCCTCCGCGCCGGGCTCCTCCGCCACCTGGCGCGTCGCCGGGGCACCTCGCTCACCCGCCACACCGCGCTGATCCTGATCGGCGCCGACCGCACCTCGGTGGGCCGCCTGGCGCTCTCCGCGGGGGTGGTGCTGGGCGCGCGCCTCCTCTGGAAGCGACTCACGCGGACGCTCCTCGTCCTCCTCCGCTTCGACGACATGGGGCGCACCTTCACCCTCGGCACGGTCTTCGACTACTACTGCATCACGCGGCGGCCCGGCGAGGAGCTCTCGGTGGAGCAGGCCGAGGCGGTGCATCGCGCGCTGGTCGTCGCCGCGCGAGAGGCCCGGCCGCAGCTCGCCGCCGCCATCTTCCGGCGCGCCGTCGGCGAGCTGGTCACCGCCGGCACCTCGGTGCCGAGGGCGCTCTGGCGGCTGCTCGGCGACCTGCTCGGCGACGAGCGGCGCGGCGGGGGTCGCGAGGGGTCCCCGCCGAGCGGCCGCGACCAGCAAGACGAGCGGCGCGGCGGGGGTCGCGAGGGCGAAGGCAGCGGTGAGCGAGCGGTCGAGGAGGTCGTCGAGCAGGACCTCGAGGGCTTCTTTGCCCGCCTGACTCACCTCGTCGAGCGCGAGCTGGCCACCGCCGAGGAGACGGTCCTCGAGGCGCTCTGCGCGAGCTTCGACGCGGCGTGGGCCGCCGAGAGCAAGGCGGCGAGCGGCGGCGCGAGCGACGGCGCGGCCGGCACTGCGACCAGCAGCGGCACGGAGACGGGCGGCGGCGGCGCGGAGACCAGCGGCGGCGGCGCGGAGACCAGCGGCGGCGCAGCGGGCGGCGCGGGGGCCGGCAGCAGCACGGGGGCCGGCGGCGAGGGCGGCGGGGAGACCACGGGGGGCTGAGGCCCGATGAGCGGGCAGGCGAGACCTGGAGTGCACCTCCGATGAAGACCATGAGCACCCGCAGACAGCTCCTCGGCAACGTCCGCCGCGCGGTGGTGAAGATCGGCGCCTCGGTGCTGGCCGACCTGCCCGTCGCGCGCATTCGCTCGCTCGCCGCCGACGTGGCGGCACTCCGCGAGGGCGGCACCGAGGTGGTGATCGTCACCTCCGGCGCGATCGGGCTCGGCATGTCCCGCCTCGACCTCAAGCGGCGCCCACACCAGATGCCGCTCCTGCAGGCGGCCGCCGCCGTCGGCCAGATCGCGCTCGCGCAGACCTACTCCGACGCGCTGGCCGCCCACCGCATCCCCACGGCGCAGGTCCTGCTCACCGGCGAGGACCTGCGGGTGCCGGCGCGCTTCCTCCGCGCGCGGCACACGGTGATGGCGCTCCTCGACTACGGGGTGGTGCCGATCATCAACGAGAACGACTCGGTCGCCATCGACGAGATCAGCGAGAGCGACAACGACCTCCTCGCCGCCGCGCTGCCGCGGCTGGTGGAGGCGGACCTGCTCGCGCTGCTGACCTCCGCCGAGGGCATCTACGCCGCCTCTCCCCGCCGCGGCGGGCAGGTGATCCCGCGCGTCGAGGACCTCGACGCGCTCCTCGCCCGCGCCGAGGACGGAGCGGCCCGCCAGCGCGCCCAGCGCTCGCTCATCTCCAAGCTCCGCGCCGCCAAGCTGGCGTCGGCGGACGGCGTGCCGACGCTGCTCGCCTCCGGCATCCGGCCGGGCGTGCTCAGCAACCTCCTCGACGACGAGACGCTCGGCACCCTGCTCCTGCCCTCCCGCCTGCGCCGCAGCCGCAAGCAGTGGATCGCCGAGGACCTGGAGCCGCGCGGCGCCCTGGCCGTCAGCGACGAGGCGCGGCGGGCGCTCCTCGACGGGCACCGCAGCCTGCAGGCCTCCGGGGTGGAGCGGGTGGAGGGGCGGTGGGAGACCGGCGACGTGGTCCGCGTCCTCGACGGCGGCGGGACCGAGTTCGCTCGCGGGCTGATCAGCTACGACGTCGAGCAGCTGGACCAGATCAAGGGAAAGGAGCCGGCGGAGATCGAGCGGCTCCTGGGGGACCGGCACTACGAGGAGGTCATCCG
>JAKLHH010000759.1 GCA_022710245.1 Myxococcota bacterium | reverse complement strand
CCTGCGCATGCCCGTCCTCCTCGCGGACGCGAGCTGCCGCGTGCGCTACGCGAACCGTGCCGGGCGGGGGATCCTCGCGGCTCAGGACGGCCTCCGCGACGAGGGCTGTCTGGAGGCGCTCGATCCCGGCGAGACCCGCGCCCTGGGGAAGCTGATCCACGCGGCCGCGCGCGCCCCCCAAGACGGCTACTCGGGGACCGGCGGGATCCTCGCCATCACGCGCGCCGGGGAGTCCGCCCCTCCGCTCGAGGTCGTGGTGGCGCCGCTCCCGCCGGAGCAGCCAGGGGACTGGCCCGCGGGCCGGCTCGCGATCGTGCTCGCCACCGATCCGGCCGCCGAGCCGCAGCCGCCAGGCGCGCTCCTCGCGCAACGCTTCGGCCTCACCCCCATGGAGACCCAGCTCGCGCTCGCGCTGCTCGACGGGACCGGGGTGAAGGAGGCCGCCGAGCGCCTCGGTATCTCGTTCAACACCGCGCGCTGCCACCTGCAGCACGTCTTCGACAAGACGGGCACCCGCCGGCAGGCGGAGCTGGTGCGGCTGCTCAGCAGCCACCCGGCGGGCTGGCTTACCGCGCCCGCAAGAACAACAGCTCCCGAGCCCAGGCGGGTGCCCAGACCACGTCAGCGTTGACCGTTGAGCGCGAGCACCCGAGCTCGGGGCTCCTCATCCATTTGGATGACGACATCTCGGGCCGCTCGTGGCAGGGAGGCGGAATGGTCGTCGCGAACGAGTCAGAGCTGGTCGAGCACATCTACTCGGCCCCCCTCGCGCCAGAGGGGTGGCTGGCAGCGGTCCGCGCGATGGGTGCTGCGCTCGATGTGCCCCTTGGCTTCTTCGGCACGGGCAACCTCGCGGAGAATCGCATCTTCACGGAGGCAGGGTTCGGTCTCAGCGCAGATGACCACGCGCTCTATCGTGAGTTCCTGGACGTGCCGCGGAACCCCTACCTCGCGCGTCTGTCCCGGCTGCCGTCGTCAACGATGGTCTTCCGCCTCGAGGAGCTGGTCTCGCCGAGGTTGCTCCAGGAGACGGAGATCTACGATCGCATTGGTCGTCGCTACAGCGTGGAGCGTGGGGTCGCCGCGAACGTGGTGGTCGAGTCGGCCACGCGCCGTGTGCTCGGCGCCCTCTCCTTCCACGGCTTCGCTCACGGGGCCGCGAGCGACGAGGAGCTCGCGTTCTTGCGACGTCTGATGCCGCACCTCGGCACGGCGATCCGAGTCACCGTGGCGCTCTTCGAGGCCGAGGAGCGCGCGCGGATGGCCTGCGAGACGCTTGATCGCCTGCGCATGCCCATCCTCCTCGCCGACGCAAGCTGCCGCGTGCGCTTCGCGAACCGGGCCGGGCGGGCGCTCCTCGCGGCCCGCGACGGCCTCCGCGACGAGAGCTGCCTGGAGGCGCTCGATCCCGCCGAGACCCGCGACCTGGGGAAGCTGATCCACGCGGCCGCGCGCGCCCCCCTCGATGGCTACTCCGGGACGGGCGGCACCCTCGCCGTCCGTCGCGCCAGGGAGTCCGCCCCGCCGCTCGAGGTCGTGGTGGCGCCGCTCCCACCGGATCAGCCGGGAGACTGGCCCGCCGGCGAGCTCGCGATCGTGCTGGCCAGCGATCCGGCGGACGGGCCGCAGGAGGCGAGCGCGCTCCTCGCGCAGCGCTTCGGCCTCACTCCGACGGAGACCCAGCTCGCGCTCGCGCTCCTCGACGGGACCGGGGTGAAGGAGGCCGCCGACCGCCTCGGCGTCTCGTTCAACACCGCTCGCTGCCACCTGCAGCACATCTTCGACAAGACCGGCACCCGCAGGCAGGCGGAGCTGGTGCGGCTGCTCAGCAGCCACCCGGCGAGCTGGCTTGCCCCGTCCGGCAGGCCAGGACCAGGCTCACCATGACGGAGTGGCTTCTGCCCCCCTGTCACGCATCGACGAGCACCTGGCCCCGGTGAGGCGAAAAAATCTCGCGAGGTGGGTGCGACAACCTGAGCCCCTCTCCGTCTGGGTGCATCCGGGGCGCCGCGGGCCCCCGGCGACACCCACGACAAGGAGAGGGAGATGAGCACCCGGAAGATGATCTCGAGCTTCGTCGCGCTGGCGGCGGGGCTGCTGCTGGCGGCGTGCGGCTCGGACGGCTCCGGCCGCACGACGGACGGCGGCACGGCCCCTAACCCTGGTGGCGGCGGTGGCGGCGGTGGTGACGGCGCGGTCGGCGGCGGTGGCTTCACCGGCAAGTGCTGCCTCAACGGCGCTTACTACGCCTGCTCCACCGAGGCGGCCTTCACCCTCTGCGCCGGGCCGGACGTCGGCGCCTGCCACGAGAAGTGCGGTCTCACCGACATCCAGTGCCACATGGACTGCGACCAGCAGGCGATGAACGCGAAGCACGATCCCTCGCAGTGCACCCGCGCTGCCGCGAAGGACAGCGAGTGCAAGAGCTCCGGCGGGGGCGGGGGCGGCGGGACCTGCGTCGGCAGCTGGAACGGCCAGTCCTGCACGTACAGCACGCAGTGCTCGAGCGGCCATCACTGCGCCGACGGCAAGTGCTACTCGAACGCGACCGGCAACCCGTGCACCTACAGCACCGAGTGCGACTCGGGCAACTGCACTGACGGCTGCTGCCGCGGGACCAGCTCGGGCTCCGCCTGCACCTACAGCACCCAGTGCGGCAGCGGGCTGCACTGCACCAACAGCAAGTGCTACTCGGGGGCGACGGGACAGCCGTGCGACTACAGCACCCAGTGCGATTCCAAGAACTGTACCGGCGGCAAGTGCCAGTGACGCTCGCCCGAACCCACAGCCCGGGTGAAGAAGCGCCCGGCTGGCTCAGCGCGCCTGGCGCTGCAGCACGTCCTCGCTGACCAGCGCCTCGAGGAGCCCACGCACGCGCTCCCAGGACAGCTCGCCGGCCTCGGTCCACCGCGTGGCGGCCCCGGCCTCGAAGCCCCACGCGTGGCGGCAGAGCTCCCGCGCGAAGGTCAGCAGGTCCGGCTCGCTGAAGGTGATCTCCTTGTGGCCGCAGACCACGACGACCGCTGCCCGGCCGTCGAGCACGAGCTCGCGCGACTCCACGGCGGACTGCTGGTAGCCACGAAAGAAGCAGAGCCGCTCGTCCTGCTCGATCGGGCCCTCGCGCTGCAACCCGGGCGGCAGATCGCGGCCATCGGGCTCCACCAGGGCGCCGCACGTGATCAGGCGGGCGAGGAGCGCGTCGTCGAGCGGCGCGCCGCTCCGCGCCTCCGCCTCCGCGCGTGCCTCGGACAGCGGACGGCCATCGAAGGCCTTGAGCGCCTCGACGAGCGTCTGCGGCAGCGAGATCCCGTCGTAGGGGAGCTCGTCGCTGCGGAGGTAGACCAGCTCCCCCTCTCCCTCGGTCGCGACCGGCCCCAGCACCAGGAGCTCGGGGCGGCGAGCCATCGCGGCGAAGCGCAGGCGCACCAGGCGCGCGAGCACGCCGAGCGCGCTCCCGCCGAGGCCGCTGAGCTCCCTCCAGCTCAGCGCCGAGGCCGCCTCGGCGCAGCGCCGGTAGAACTCCCGCTCGCGGCCGTACCAGCGGCCCCAGACGCGACGCGCGAGCTCCTCGCTCATGCGTCCCTCGGCGTCGACGAAGCCGCGCAGCGTGACGCCGCCGAGGTTCTTCGTCAGGTTGGACGACTCGAGGAGCTCGGCCACCGCGTCGTCGCCCGGGTCCAGCTGCTCGACGAGGTGCCAGGCGAGCGCGTGCTCGCTCCTGCCCAGCAGGCGGGAGAGGGTGCGCCAGAAGCGGGCTCGCGCCGCGCCGCCCTCGAAGCGGCAGAACCAGGAGGCGCAGATCGCGTCGCGGTAGCGCCAGATGGAGCAGCCGCCGGTCGAGTCGAGGAAGGGGCACGAGAGCGCTGTGGTCCGCCCGAAGCCCGCCTTGTCGACCTCGTCGCGGTACGCCCGCGCGGCGGCGGGCGGCCGCAGCAAGCCGAGCGGCGTGGTCATGCGGCGCTCGGCCACCGCGCGCTCGATCAGCTCCCGACCGTGGCGGAGCTCGCTCGACGGATCGGCGAGGATCAGCCCGACGCTGAAGCTCGGCAGCGTCGGGACGTAGGTGCAGCACCTCGAGGGCGAGAAGTGGAGCGCCGCGGGGAGCCCCTCGGCCCTGGCCCTCTCACCGCGCAGGCCGCAGTCCTCGCAGGTGGCCCGCCGCTCGGCCGGTGGGTCCTGGCCGAGGAGCTCGCGCGTCCAGCGGTCGAGGGGCGCGGGGAGCGCAGCGGGCGGCGCGGGGCTGCCCGGGGGGGCGGGCAGCGCAGCGAGCGGCGCGGGGCTGCCCGGGGGCGCGGGCGGCGCAGCGGGCGGCGAGGGGTTGCCCGGGGGGGCGGGCGGCGCGGGGCTGTCAAGGGAGGCCATGGCCTGGTGGTGAGCTGACGTTAGCCGATGACCACCGGCGGCGGCGGCAGCACGTAGTCGCGATAGGCGTCGGGGTTCCCCTCGCGGCCGTCCATCGCCGCGCGGGCGACGTTGTACATCTCTCGCGCGCTCACGTAGTGCAGCAGCCAGCGCCGGCCGTCGTTGTACTCCGCGAGCGCGTGGTGCAGCGCGCGGCCGCCCTCGCCGAGGAGCGAGGCCGCGGTCTTCTCCGGCGCGCCGTGCGTGTGCACCTTGACGAAGACCCACTCCGGCCGCCCCTCGACGTGGATGTCCTCGGCGACCCACGTGCGCACCCGCGCGGGCGTCGCGGGGTCGACCCCGGTCAGGTGCCCGGTCTCGATCCGCACCGGCACGCGGCCGGAGCGGAGCGCGACCCCGAGCGGCCCCTGGATAAGCAGCAGCC
>JAKLHH010000758.1 GCA_022710245.1 Myxococcota bacterium | reverse complement strand
TCGAGGCCTATTACAAGGACAACAAGGCCGCCTTCCTGAAGCTGCCGAAGCAGGTGCGGCTGCAGGTCGTCCAGCTGCGGGCGACGGAGGCGGCGAAGGCCACCGCGAAGCGCAAGGCCGAGGACGTCCTCAAGCGCCTGAAGAGCGGCGAGCCCTTCGCCAAGATCGCGGCGGCCGAGTCCGACGACGCGGACAGCCGCGGCGCGGGCGGCCTGCTCGGCTGGCGCAACGAGGACAGCCCCGGCTTCGACCCGGCGCTCAACAAGGAGATCGCCAAGCTGAAGGTGGACGAGCCGGCGCTCCTCGAGGGCAAGGACGTCTTCCTGGTGGTGAAGGTGCTCGGGCGGCGGCAGGGCGACCTGACCCCGGCGCAGGCCGAGGAGGAGATCGCCGAGGACCTCTACCGCAACGACGAGGCGGTGCGGCTGGCCAAGGCCGACGCCGAGGCGTTCATCAAGCGGGCCCGCGGCGGCGCCAAGCTGACCGACCTCTTCACCGTCGAGGAGCAGAAGAAGGACGAGAGCGCCGAGGAGAAGAAGGACGGCGAGGGCGAGAAGAAGGCCGACGAGGGCGAGAAGAAGGCCGACGGCGAGAAGAAGGACGGCGACAAGAGCCCGCTCAAGCTCGCCACGACCCAGAGCTTCTCACGCAGCGGCCGCTTCCTGGTGCCGGGCATCGGCATCTCGAAGGAGATGATGACGGCCGCCTTCACGCTGAAGAAGGACGAGGTCGCGCCGCAGCCGTTCGTCGTCGGTCAGATGGTCTACCTGGTCGCGGTCAGCGAGCGCAAGGACCCCGAGAAGGGCGAGTGGGACAAGCGCAGGGAGGACCTGGTCGACGAGATGATCTCGCAGAAGGCGGGGAAGGTGATCCGCGAGTACGCGCACCGTCGCTGCGAGGACGCGGTGAAGGCGAAGAGCATCAACGTCAACCAGGGCGCGCTGGTCACGCCGGGGTACGTGCCGGACAAGAAGGACGGCCCGCTGCCGACCTTCGCGCCCTGCAGCAGCCTGCAGGAGAAGCTGTCGGCGGCCGGGGGGCAGTAGCATCGCGGCACCGAGGCCCCCGGCAAGCACGTGAGCCTCGATCTCCCAGGGCGCGCCCGCGCCCATCTGACGACACCACACGCTTGTCTGGCTGACGACCGCTGTTCAGCTCGGTGTCGACCATCGCGTTTCGCTGGGGCGCGACCAGCTGGACCGTCCTGGCGAGCTACCAGACGGGCAGCGGTCAGGACGCCAGCAGCAAGCGCCTCGACCCGGCGTTCGTCTCCGTGGGCATCGGCGACTACAGCCTGAGCGCCACCTCCCCGGCGGTGAACATGTGCCCGTCGCTGGGCTACACCAGCGACCTCGCCGGCAACCCGGTGCCGCTGGGCACCGTCGACGCCGGAGCCTACGAGCGCCAGTGAACGCGCCTCGGCCCTGGTCGTCCGGGGAGCCGAACCTCAGCACGCCACGATCGCCACCAGCACCACGAGCGGCACCACCCCGAGGAGCTGCCCCGCCGCCGCGAGCGCGAGCTGCCGCACGAACCCGGCCGGCGCCGCCAGCGTGAGCTCGCCGCGGCCGCCGTCGGTGACGGCCAGGCGGAAGCCGTGTCCCCGGTAGCCGGCCGAGGGCGGGAAGCCGCCGTGCTCCTCGGCGTGGCCGATCACCAGCAGCTCGGCGCCGTCCTCGATCATCTGCTCGCGGTAGCGCACCCTACCTGGCAGCTGCAGCTCGCGGGCGACGACGGGCAGGTTGCGGATCCTGGCGCCGCGGGGGTCGACGAGGACGGTCTGCTCGCCGTCGGTGAGCTCGAACGGCGCGGCCTCGGCGTCCTCCTCCGTGCGGAGCCACTGGCCGGAGAGCCCACCGATGGTCGAGGTGCGCTCCCAGCGGTCGGCGCTCCAGGCGAGGTAGACCCCGCGGCGGCCTGACTCCGCGGAGGTGAGGGGCTCGATGGCGACCACACGCCCGCGGAGCGCGACGGAGCCGGGCGCGAGGTGCCCGAAGTCAGCCGGGGTCGCGCGCCGCGCGGCGGCCAGCAGCCTGAGGTTGCCGGCCGCCGCGCGGAGCGAGCGCCGGGCGAGCCAGAGGAGCGGGAGGCCCGCGGCGATCAGCACGACCGCGGGCAGCAGTCGGGTGGTGCACATACGTTCAGCGTAGCTGACCGGAGCGGGCCTGGCAGTCGAGTTATTGGGGAAGGGCCCTCACGCGCGCAGGCCCGCGGGCGTCGCTGGAGACGCGGCTCAGATGCTGGCGAGGTGCTTGTCGAGGACGCGGCCCACGCCCGGCGCCGCCTGCTCCACGTGCACCTTCCCCTTGGGGCGCAGCTTGTGATAGGCCTTCGCCAGCGTCTGGTGCTTCGTCTTCTCTGCCTTGCGGTCGGTGATGACGAGGAGCGCGTCGGCGACCTGGGTGGCGTGCGCGCCGAGGTAGGCCTCGAAGGTGCCCTGGCTCCCCTCCTCCTGGTACTTGGCGTAGAGGGGCTGCAGGCCGTCGGTGAACTCGTCCAGCATCCCCTCGACGGCGTCCTCCACCATGCGGGGCTTGAAGGCCTTGACCACGGCGAAGGCTGCCTTCACGGTGATCCCGCTCAGGCCTCCCTTCGACTTCACCTCGCTGTCGATCAGCTCGGCGCAGTCCTTGACCACAGCCTGCCGACGCGTCGGGTCGGCGATCAGCGTCTTCAGCTCCTTCACAGTCGCTCTCCTTGCAATATGCGGGTGCCGCCCTGGAGGCGGCAGAGCATCGGGAAAACCTCCGGGGGCCCGGAGGGCACCGCCCTGAGGATAGTCGGGCGTAATGTACGCGCAACCGGTCGGTGAGTCCACGCCTGTCGTGCGCCTCGAGCCCCGCTCTGCCCGTCGAGGCCGCCCCTGGAAAGGGGGGGCAGAGACTCGCCAGCGGGAGCGCTAAGTGATAACGTTCGGGACCGTGAGCAGGATCGCAGGTCAGACGCCACCGACGGGCGAGAGCTTCCCGTTCAGCCTCTCCCTCGTGGATGGGCGCGGGGTGCTCATGCTCTCCGGCCGTCGCGGCGCGGGGCCGCTGCAGCTCGAGCAGCTCGAGCTGGAGATCCCCAACCTGCGCTTTCCCTTCGACCTCTCCGGCGGCCCGGCGAGCTTCCGCCACCGCCGCTGCCGGCTGCACCAGGCGCGCCTGGTGCTGGCCGAGAAGGACGCCCAGCGCTGGCTCGGCGAGCGGGTCGGCCACGCGGCCTTCGGCTACCGCAACCTGCAGCTGCACCTCGGCGCCGGAACCTTCGAGGTGCTCGGCCAGGTCGCGCTCGGCGAGCAGGCCGCGGACTTCATCTTCCGCGGCTTCATCGACCGCGGCGATGGCCGCGCGGTGCGCGTCTGCCTCGTCGACCTCAGGGTCTATGGCCCGTTCCCGGTGGCAGCGCCCCTCCTCGCCGCCGGGCTGCTGCGCGGCGCGGGCGCGGAGCCTGACTCGACCAGCGCCGTCCCGCTGATCGGCTGCTGCGACGCCAGCCTCGACCCCCTCGGCCTGGTCCTCCTGCGCACCCTGCCCGTCGGCGGCTGGCGGCTGCCCGCGGCCAGCAAGGTCCGGCTGGCCTCCATCCGCCTCGAGGCGGGGCGGCTGCTCCTCGGCTACGCGGCCGAGGGCGTGGCCGCGCTCGAGCCCACCGTGCCGGCGCGCCTGCGCCGGCTCCTCGCCGCGCAGCAGGAGGCCAAGGCCCGCTTCCTGGCCGCCGAAGAGGCCGTGCTGGTGGGCGGCCCCCGCGTCGCTGCCGATCTCTACCGCCGCCACCTCGAGGAGCAGCCCGGCCACCCCTTCGTCCTCGAGCGCCTCCTGCAGCTGCTCGCGGCCGAGCGGGACTCCGACGAGGAGACGCTGAAGCTCGCCGACCTCTGCCGGGCCGCCGACCCGGACAACGCGCACGCGCTGCTGGCCGAGGCCGCGGTGCGGACCCGGCGTGGTGAGGCCGCGAGGGCGGGCGAGTGCTACCGCCGGCTGGCGGAGCTCGCCGCCCGGCAGGGCGACGGCGCGGAGGAGACGATCGCCGCGCTCGCCGCCGGCCGCGGCGATCTGGTCGGCGACCGCGAGCGGGCGCGCGAGGACTTCGAGCGAGTCCTGGCGCTCGATCCCGAGCACGAGCTCGCGCTCTCCAGCCTGGCGCCGCTCTACGCGGAGGCGGGCGAGTGGGACCGGCTGGTCCAGATCCGCCAGCGGCAGCTCGCGCGCGCCGCGACGGCCGACGCGCGCCTGCACTCCCACGTGGCGCTCGGCGAGATCTACCGCGTGCACCTCGCCGACCTCGAGCGGGCCCGAGAGCACTACGGGCTCGCGCTCGCCATCGATCCCGACTGGGAGCCGGCGCTGCGCGGGCTCGCCGAGGCCTGCATCGACGCCGAGGACCCGCTCGACGCGGTCCGTGCCCTCGACCACCTGTGCGAGCTCCTCGCCGGCCAGCAGGACCCGGACGGCGAGGTCGCCGTGCACCTCCGCATCGCCTCTCTCTGGGAGCACCTCGAGGACCAGCAGAGCGCGCTCGGCCGGCTGCAGCGGGCGCAGGCGCTGCTCCCCGGGGATCCCCAGGTCCTGCGCCGGCTGGCGCCGCTGCTGCTGGCCATGGGCAGGCGACGCGAGGCCGCCGACGTGCTGCTGCGGCTCCTGCCCGTCCTCGCCGACACGTCCGCCCGGCAGGAGGCGCACCGGGAGCTGGCGGAGATCTGGCTGCAGGAGGGCGAGCTGGAGAGCGCGCGGCAGCAGCTCGCGCTGGCGCTCACCCTCGACCCGACCGACCCCGCCGCGCTGCGCGTCGGCGTCAGCCTCGCCGAGCA
>JAKLHH010000757.1 GCA_022710245.1 Myxococcota bacterium | reverse complement strand
GCGAGGGCCTGCGGATCGGCCTCAAGGTGAACTGCCTCAACGCCTTCGTGCCGACCTCGGTGGCGGTGGTCAAGGCCGTCATCTCCAGCCTGCGCCAGGAGCTCAAGGTCCCCTCCGACAAGATCATCGTCTGGGACCGGCGGCTCGACGAGCTCACGGGCTGCGGCTTCACCGAGGACGCGCTCGGCGTGAAGGTGCTGGGCACGGTGAACTCGATGGACGACCCCGGCGGGCCGGGCTACACGCCGCTCGCGATCTGCGGCACCGTCGCGGGCAAGACACCGCGTCTCAGCCGCATCCTGACCGAGCTCACCGACGTGACGATCAACTGCCCGGTGCTGAAGACCCACGGCGTCTCGGGTGTCACGGGCGCGCTGAAGAACATCTACGGGATCATCGACAACCCCGGCGACTACCACACCAACCTGGTCACCGCGCTCCCGCTCCTCTACGCGCTGCCGCCGATCCGCAGCAAGATCGTGCTCACGGTCCTCGACGCGCTGATCGCGGTGGTGACCGGCGGTACCTCGGACCCCGCCGACGAGCAGCCGAGGCGCGTGCTCTTCGCGCAGGACGCGCTGGCGCTGGACAGCTACGCGCTGGCGCTGGTGAACCAGCTGCGGGCCGCGCGCCCCTCGCCGGTCGGCGCGGTGGACAGCAAGGTGACAGGGTGGCTGCAGGGCGGGCAGGAGCTCGGGATCGGGACGCTCGCCTACGAGCTGCGCGCGCTCAAGCCGTGATCCGTCGGCGACTCGCCCGTGGCCCTGCCGAGCGCCCGACGGTCGGGGCTACTGGATCTTGCCGGCGATGTAGTTGACGAAGCCGAGGGAGGCGGTCTTCGCCGCCTCGTCCGCGGCCTGCACCTTGGCCTCGAACTCGTAGGCGCCCTTGTGGGCGTAGACCCAGTACTTGCCGCTCGCGCTGGCGATCTTGCCGCCCTCGCCGACGGAGGTGTCCTCCCAGGTGAAGGGCTTGTAGAGCGAATCGCTGGCGAGCGAGGTGAAGAGGGTCGCGCAGGTGGCGGCGTCGGGCATCTGCCAGACGCGGACGTCGGCGGTGACGCTCGCGTTCGTGTAGATGAGGCGCGCGAACTGGGTGAACTTGAGCTTCATGAACGGGTCGGCGTCGCCGTCGACGGCGCCCATGGCAGCGGCGTCGGTCTTGTAGACCTTCACGCCGCCGGCGTCCGCGGTCCAGCCGCTGATGGCGTTCGAGGCCGGGAAGAGCGTGGCGATGTCGGCGCCGGTGGAGCCGTCGGCGCGCGGCTTGGTCTCGTCGCTGCAGGCGGCGAGGGCGGCGAGGGCGAGAGCAGCGGTGAGCAGAGCCAGGGTTCTCACGTTAACCTCCGGAGGTTGGTCAGCAGGCAACTGTTGTGGACCCCGCGAAGCTATCATCGCGGGCGCGGATCCTCAAGCAGCCATGCCAGCCACCACCGGCCACCACCGACCAGGCGCTCAGGGGACGGGGGTCACTCGTTGAGCAGTGACCGCAGGCCTGGCCGCGCGACCTCGCCGTCTCCCTTCACTCCGGCTTCGGCGAGAGCGGCACCACGCACGGCTCGTCGGGGGCGGTGAGCTCGAGGTGGCCCTGGAGCGCGCCGGAGAAGAGCGTGAGGCGCACCGACCCGCTGGCCTTGGCGAGCGGCCAGACCAGCGCCACCTGGCTGGCGTCCGCGACGCTCCCCTGGCGGACCATCTCCAGATCGTCGCTGTCGAGGAGGTAGCGGGTGATCTGCCGCGGCTTCGCGTCCTCGTCGACCAGCGTGCAGCGGAGCACGCGACCGGAGAAGACCAGCGAGACCTCCTCGGGCTCTGGCGCGGCGAAGGCCCGGCCGCGGGCGACCGGCGGGCTCTTCTCCCCGTCGCCGGGGCGCAGCTCCAGCGTGTACCAGCCGCTCTCCACGACCTCGAGGCTGAAGCGCCCGTCGGAGCCGCTGACAGTGGGCTCGACGAGCGCCGCACGCAGCACCCGGTCGAGGTCCCCGCCGGAGATGGGCGAGGCCGCGACGACGTTGACGCCCGCCACCGGTGCGCCGCCCGCGTCGACGACGCGTCCGCGGAGCTGCTGCAGGCGGCGAGGCGCGAGGAAGAGCTCCACGCGGCGTTCCTCGCCAGGGGCCAGGCGGACTCGCTGGAGCGCCAGCTGCGTCTCCGCCGGCGCTCCGTCGTCGGCGTCGCGGTCGGCGCGCGCCGCGACCAGGTACTCGCCCGGAGGGAGCTCATCCACCTCGAACTCGCCTCCGTCGTTGCTGCTCTCCCTGTGCCGCTGCTCGTCGCTGACCACGTCGACGCTGGCGGAGCTCACCGGGCCGCTGGCGTCCTGCACCCGCCCGAAGAGGCGGGCGTGACCGTCGAGGCGGATCTCATGCTCCGAGCGCGGCGGCAGCGCCTCGCGGGCGCCGAGCCGAAGAGTGCGCGCGACGTGTCCCTGCGCGTCGATCTCCAGGGTCACGCCCCGCGGCGTCTCCCCGTCGCCGTCGGCTGCGCTCTCGCGGCTCGGGGCCTCACCCGTCCCGCTGTCCTCGCCGCCGAGGCCGCCCTCCTCCTCGCTCACCTCGGCTGCCGTGGCCTCCAGGCTGAAGTTGCCCTGGTCGTCGGTCGCCGTGGACGCGAGCGCGCTGCCGTCGTCGACGAGCTCCACCGAGGCGTCCGCTATGGGGGCGCCGGTGCGTGAGTCGACCACCTGGCCGCAGACGATCACGGTGCGGGCAGCCTCGTCCTCGCCGGGCGCCTCACCGAGCAGCGAGGTCAGCTCGGCGCGAGGGCGAGGGCGCGTGCCCCAGCCCTGGCCCTTCGCCGCCCGGGGCTCTTCGGCGACTCCCGGCGGCCGGCGCGCCTCGCGCACCGCGGCGCAGGTGACCCAGCCCGCGACGATGACCAGCAGAGAGAGGAGGACCGCACGCGCTCGCACTCCTCCTCGGACACCGGCTGCTGGACGGGGTTCCAGACCTCTTTCAGCGGCAGCGCTGCACCTGCCAGAGTGACCAGGGCCCGCAGACCAGCCCATAGGGCACGCAGCTGGCGAACAGCGCCCCCTCGCCGCAGCCCGGGACCTGGGTCGTCGCCCAGCCGTCCCCGCCGCAGCCCTCACCGCCCAAGGTGCAGCTGGCGACGGAGGGGCGCTCGCGGCTGAGCAGGCCGTCACAGTCGTAGTCGAAGCTCTTCTGCCCGAGCGAGGGCGCGACGAAGAAGCCCTGCTGACCGGGGTGGGCGCTGGCGTCCTGGTCGTCGCAGTCGCCGGCCTGCTTGACGTAGCCCGCCGGCTGCTCACACGCGGTGATCGCCGCGCCGGAGTCGCCGAAGCCGTCCTGGTCGGCGTCGAGGTAGTAGGTCTCGAGCGGGCAGGCGAGGCAGTGGTCCTGCTGGCAGCCGTGCTCGCAGCGCTGGCTGGAGGCGCGGCCCGTGACCGAGCAGAGCACCAGCGAGTCACCGTCGCAGCGCACCGTGGTCCTGGGATCGCACTCGTTGCAGGCCCGTCCGATCGGGTTGCAGCCCTGCGGGCACTCGAGGACCTCGGTGCCGAGGCCCTCGGGCCCACAGCGGAACAGCATGTCGCGCTCGCAGCGGACGAAGGCGCCGGGCTCGCAGCTGCTCAGGCTACGGACCTGGGCGAGCTCGGTGCCGTCGCTGAGGGCGCCGTCAGGCCGCGGCTCGGGTGGCACCGGCTGGTAGTCGGGGTTCGGGACGGTGCAGGCCGCCTCGCTGATCGCGATGAACAGCGCGATCGCCAGGAGGGCCCGCTTCAGGGGGACGTGCATCGTCGACCTCCTTCGTCAGCGCACCGCATTGTGCAGTGCACAATCCCCTATCTAGCTACATGTAGGATATTGTCAATGCTAATGTTGCTTAGCACCAAAGATCTCGCGACGTTGGACGCTGGGAGGGCGGTCCCAGGCCTGCCAGACCCCACTGCTGCTTGCGCTGGCAGCACTCGCGCTGCGCCGCCGCTGAGGCCTCTCGCGGGTGAGCTACCCGTCGCCCCGCGGCACCGTGAACCCGATGCAGGCGCCCCCCTCGGGGCGGTTCGTGGCGTGCACCTGTCCGCCGTGCGCCTCGGCGATGCGCTTGACCAGCGAGAGCCCGAGGCCGAGCGACTCCGGGCGCGCCGCGCCCTCGGCGGCGGAGCTCTCCGGGTGCAGCCGGCGGAAGGGCTCGAAGGCCTGCAGCTCCGCGCCGGCCGGCAGCCCCGTCCCCTGGTCCTCGGCCTCGAAGGCGATCGCGTCCGGCCCCGCCGCGCGCACCCGCAGCCGGAGCAGGCCGCCGCCGTGCTTGCGGGCGTTGTCGACGAGGTTCGCCAGCGCGCGCGCGATCAGGGTGGGGTCAGCGGCGAAGGTGAGTTGGTCCGCCTCGACGGAGAGGAGCGTCTGGTCGAGCCCGGAGCGCTCCAGCGCCTGATGCGCGATCTGGGCCGCGTCGAGGGGGCGCCTGGTGATCGCGGTGAAGTCGAGCCGGGCGCCGGCGAGGAGCTCGCCGACCAGGCCGTCGATCTCCAGCACCTCTCGCTCGAGCTGATCGAGGCGCTCGGCGCGGTCGCCCCGCGGCGCGGAGGAGTGAGCCTCGGGCGCGGGAGCCAGCTCGAGGTCGCGCAGGAGCTCGATCAGCACCCGCATCCGCTGCAGCGGCGTCCGCAGCTCGTGCGAGACCACGGCGAGCAGCTCGCGCTGGTCAGCGAGCTGTCGCTCGATGCGCGAGGCCATCTCGTTGATCGCGTCGGCGAGGAGCCCCGCCTCGCCGTGCTCGCGGCAGTCGAGGTCGGCGCGGCTGGAGAGCCGGCCGGCGCCGATGTCCTGCGC
>JAKLHH010000756.1 GCA_022710245.1 Myxococcota bacterium | reverse complement strand
CCGGACCTGGACGCTGGGGTTCGCCTGGACCTCGGGGCTCGGGCTCGCCTGGACCCTGGACCTCGAGGCTCGCCTGGACCCCGGGGTTCGCCTGGGCCTGGACGCTGGGGTTCGCCTGGACCTGGACGCTGGGGTTCGCCTGGACCTGGGCGGGTTCGCGACAGGAGAGGGACTACCTGACGATGATCGCCGGCCCTGGCACAGAGGAGGCGAGCACCACGCGATCGCGGACGCTGACGCCCGCGGCGCGCTCGGCGAGGACGTAGCCCGACGCGAGGTACGACCCGCCGGGGTAGCTCACCTTCGCGGTCCAGCGGACGTAGGACTTGCCGTCCTTCACCATCATCCGGTTCGGCTCGAGGCGCAGATCGGTGACGCGGGTCTTCTTGCCCTGCAGGTAGTAGTTGCTGGCGGCCTGCGCGCGCACCGACGCGCTGATGTACTTCTGCAACGTGGCCGAGGCGAGCCGCGCGCCGCGGGTCTGCTTGGCCGCCGCGGGCAGCGCCTTGGTCTCGGCCGGGGCCAGCAGCGCGAGCTGCTTGGCCGGCGCGGGCAGCGCCTTCCGCTCGGCAGGGGCCGGCAGCGCGAGCTGCTTGGCCGGCGCGGGCAGCGCCTTCCGCTCGGCAGGAGCCGGCAGCGCGAGCTGCTTGGCCGGCGCGGGCAGCGCCTTCCGCTCGGCAGGGGCCAGCAGCGCGAGCTGCCTGGCCGGCGCGGGCAGCGCCTTCCGCTCGGCAGGAGCCGGCAGCGCGAGCTGCTTGGCCGGCGCGGGCAGCGCCTTCAGCTCGGCAGGAGCCGGCAGCGCGAGCTGCCTGGCCGGCGCAGGCAGCGCCTTCCGCTCGGCAGGAGCGGGCAGCGCGAGCTGCTTGGCCGGCGCGGGCAGCGCCTTCAGCTCGGCCGGGGCCGGCAGCGCGAGCTGCTTGGCCGGCGCGGGCAGCGCCTTGGTCTCGGGGGCCGGCAGCGCGAGCTGCCTGGCCGGCGCGGGCAGCGCCTTCCGTTCGGCCGGGGCCGGCAGCGCGAGCTGCCTGGCCGGCGCGGGCAACGCCTTCCGCTCGGCAGGAGCCGGCAGCACGATGGGCGTCGACGCCTCACCGAGCTTCTCGACGTAGGCCTTCTGCCCGACCCCGTTGACCGTGGTCGGGGAGTGGAAGCGGTACTTGCCGTCACGGCTCTGGAACACGCCGTCGCCGATCGCGATCCACTTCCGCTTCTCCAGGCGAACCTTGCCGGTCTTGCCGTCGAAGCGGATGCCCACGGTGCGCATCAGGTTCAGCTTGGTGCGATCCATCCCCATCGCGGCGAGCGCTGCGTTCGCGCGGGCCTTGATGGCCGCGCGCTCCGCCTGCGTGCTGCTCTGGGCACCGGCGGGCTCCGCCGGCTTCGCCGCCGGCAGCGCGAGCAGGGGCGCCGGCTTGGGCTGCTCGACGGGCTGCGCGGTGGTCGCGGAGGTCGCCGGGCGCGGGGACGGCTCGGCCAGCGCGGCGGCCGCGGACGCGAGCGGGGTGACGAGCTTCTCCATCGAGCCGGTCGCGGCGTTGAAGCGGTAACGGCCATCGCTGCTCAGGCGGGAGCCATCGCTCTGCGTGCTCCACTTCTGATCTGCGCCCTTCGCGAAACGGAAGACGTTGTTCTTGCCATCGTAGGTGACGCCGAGCTTGCGCAGCTCCTTGAGCTCGGGGCGGGCGAGCCCCAGCTGCGCGAGCCGCGCGTTCGCCTGCGCCTTGATCGCCGCGCGATCGACCGCTGGCTTCGCCAGGGGCTGGTTGCCCGCCGCCGGGGTGGCCGGGGGACGCTGGCTGGGCCGGGGCGTCGCCTGCGGCTTGTCGATCGGCGGCTGCGCGGACGGGGCGCCGGCCCGCTCGCGGGCCGGGAGCGCCAGGCCGCTCAGCTGACCGCTGCTGAGGAGCGCTCCGAGCTTCGCCATGTCGCGCGGGCTGAGACCCGCGGCCGCACCCTGGGCCGCCAGCGCGGCCGGATCGCCCATCACCACCGTGCGCGAGCCCTGGGTCACTGTCCTCAGGCCGGCGCGGGCGAGCTGGTCGCGGGTGTACGTGCCGCTCAGGTGGCGGAGCTGGAGCTTGCCGTCCCAGCGGACGTGGTAGCCAACGCTGGCGGGACCCGTCTTCTGCGCCTCGGCTGCCGGCGAGAGGAGCAGGCTGAGCCCGAGGGCGAGGATCCCGGTCAGTCGTAGGGTTCGCATGAGTTGCCTCCTGCGACCTGGGCTTGCAGGCCGCGGGCCACCCGCGCTCCCTTGCAGATCAGATGGTTGGGCAGAAGATTCCGCGGGACCGGTGGCCAGACTGGTCACCAGGGGACGACTCGCGGTGCCTACTGCGGAACCCACTGGCGCGTACCGGCGGAGCGGGTGCACGCGGGCACACAGCTGGGACGCAGCGGCTGGGGCGGCTGGGGCCCAGCGGTCAGCGAGCGCGCGGCTTCAGCTTGAAGAGACCGGCGCGCTGATCACCGAAGACGAGCACGCGATCACCGGGCAGGCCGACCAGATCGAAGAGGTAACCCTGGTCCTGTTTGTCCCAGTCCAGCGTGGCCTCCACCTGCAGCTCGCCGTTGAAGACGATCAGACGGTACTGCTCCTCCTCCGGCGTGAAGGTCGAGGCGACGAAGCGCTCGCCGACATAGGTCGCGGGCCAGTCGAAGAGCTCCTCCGGGCTCGGCGGCACGACCTCGGCGAGCTGACCCAGATCGGGCCAGGAGCGAAGCTCGATCTGCTCCGGGCTCAGCAGCGCGAACCAGCGCCCGGCCGGCGAGAACCCCGCCATGCTGAACGGCCGGCTCGGCCGATCCACGCCGGGCAGCGCGCGGAAGGTCCGGTCGCGGGCCTCGACGAAGGTGAGCCAGGTCCCGTCCTGTCCGCAGGAGACCTCGACGGAGACCACCCCCCAGCTCGGGTGGAGCCGCAGCGTGTGGTAGGACTGCTCCATCCCGCCCAGGCGGACGACGCCGAGGATCTCGCCCGTGGTCGGCTCGATCGCGCTGGCGTTGCTCTCTCCGGCGGCGCTCTCCCAGGTCGCCCAGAGCAGCTCGCCGCTACGATCGAAGAGCACGCCGCGAGGCTCGCCACCGAGCTGCTCGCGCGAGGCGAGCAGGCGGCCGCTCTCTGGCGCCAGGAGGTGGACGCCATCCGGCGCGGCGAGCGCCACCTCGCGCCCGCTCGGGTGCGGGGCCAGCTCCCAGCGCTCCCCGCCCGGGACCTGGTAGCTCGCGACGAGCTCGAGCGTGTCCCCCCGCGACTCGCGCAGCTGGAGCGCGGTGGGATCCTTGAGCGTGCCGACGAGCCCCGCCTCGCGCAGACCGTAGAAGCGCCACTGGTGGTTCTTGAGTCCGTCCGGCCGTTCAAAGGTCGCCAGCAGTTCCAGGCTCCACATGCGCAGCTCCCGGGCAGTCGCGAGGGTCAACCGATGGTCAGCGAATAGTAGGTGGTTTTCGAGTCGATGTGAAGCGTAAGCCAGGGCAGCGACTGACGAGAGGCCCGCACGCCGCGACCGGTCGCTGCGACCCAGCGCGCCGACCGTTCGGCGCGCCGCGACCGTCAGCGCGCCTGCTGCAGGGTCGTCCAGAGGCGCTCGACCTGGGCGCGCGTCTCGGCCGGCGAGCCCGAGTTGTCGATCACGTAGTCCGCCACCGCGAGCCGCTGCGCGAGCGGGAGCTGGGAGGCGATGCGCGCCTGGGCGGCCTTCACGTCGAAGCCGTCGCGCTCGATCAGGCGGCGCAGCTGCACCTCGGGCGGCACGCTGACGACGATCACCTTGTCGAGCTGCTCCTGCAGGCGGTTCTCCACCAGCAACGGGACCTCGTAGACCACCACGCGCGCTCCCGCGCGGAAGGCCCCCCCGATCGCTCGCTGGGCGGCGCGGTGGATGCGCGGGTGGGTGATCTCGTTCAGGCGCTGGCGCTTCGCCGGGTCGGCGAAGACGATGGCCCCGAGCTTCTTGCGATCGAGCTGGCGATCGGCGGCGACGATGTCGCGGCCAAACTCGCGCACCAGGTCCCGGTAGGCGGCGCGGCCGGGCTCGACGACCTGGCGCGCGAGCGCGTCCGCGTCGACCACGCGGGCGCCGAGCTCGCCGAGGATGCGGCCGACCGTGCTCTTGCCGCTGGCGACCCCACCGGTGAGCCCCACCAGCAAGACGTCGCGGCCGTGGCGCACGAGCGGGCGCGTCGAGGACACCGCGCGGGAGCCGGTCCCGCCGGCGCCTGCAGCCGGCGCGGCGAGGGCGCTGGCGCAGGTGACCAGGCCGAGCCCGAGCGAGACGAGCAGAGCGGGGGCAGCGGGGTGCATCCCCTCCTCCGCTAGCACGTCACATGCCACGCGCGGCCACGACGGGGCGGGGACTTCGCCCGGCTCGCGTCCCGCGGACGCGCCGCGATGAATGGCGAATTGCGGCGGGCTCATCCCGGAGCAGCCGGAGGCCACGAGGACCCCCCATGCGCCCTGCTCGCTCCCCGCGGACACTCCGGCGAGCTGGCGCGCGCCCCTCCGGATCCTGGAGGGGCGGGTGGCGAGGCTGCTCAGCGCAGGACGCACCTGGGGCGTCCGGGCGTCCGGGCCGGTGAGGTCGCCGGGGAGCACGAGACCGCTCACGGCTTGGGCTCCCGCGTGCGCCGGAGCTGCGGGGGCGGCGCAGCGCCGAGGGAGGTGCCGCGCACCAGCGCGCCGTCGCCGAAGCGCGAGGCGATCGCGTCGAGGGTGCGGCCGAGCGCCTCCCCGCGCTCGTGCACCGGCTCGTCGAAGCTGAGCTGGCGGGGCTCCTCTCCGGGCTCCAGCCCGGCGGCGG
>JAKLHH010000755.1 GCA_022710245.1 Myxococcota bacterium | reverse complement strand
AAGCTGGTCGCCACGGCGACCCCCGCGGTCGTGAGCTCGCTCGCGCCCGGCGCCCACCGCCTGCAGCTCGCGCTCAGCGGCCACGCGCCGTGGGCCCGCGACCTCACGCTCCGGGGCGGGGAGACCCTTCGCGTCGAGGCGAACCTGCAGCTCGCGGCGGCGCCGCCGCCCGAGCGGCCTGACGCGGGCCGGCCGCGGCCCTCGCCGGACGCGTCGCCGCCTGCCCCCGACGCCGCCCGGACCGTCGGCACCGTCGGCACGGGCAAGCACCTCGTCATCACCCCCGGCGGCACAGGCAAGGCCACCGTCGAGTACGGCACCCTGAACCTGGCGACCACGCCCTGGTCGACGATCTTCTTGAAGGGCAAGGTGCTCGGCGAGACGCCGCTCGTGGGCGTGCGCCTGCCCGTCGGCAAGCACACGCTGACCGCGGTGAACGCCGAGGAGAAGATCCGCGTCACGCTGGCGGTGGAGATCCGCAAGGGCCAGCTCACCCGCAAGCAGGTCACGCTGAAGCGCTGGGTCGATCCGGGGGGACACTGACCCCGGCGCGGACGTGGCGCGCGTGAAGCTCGGCGAGGCGTGTGAGCGGGTGGGTCGAGTGGCGTGGCGCGGCGACGAGCGGCCGAGGACGCGAGCTCAGCGCTCGCCGGCGGCGTGCAGGTAGAAGGGGTAGGTGACGATCACCAGCCCACCTTCGGGCCGCGGGAAGGTCCAGCGGAAGAAGGCGCTGGAGATGCAGGTCTCCACGGTCGGGTTGCCGATGGTGGTGGCGGCCACCGACGAGGCGACCACCTTGCCGCTGCTGCCGATGGTGAAGTTGACGACCACGCGGCCGCTGAGGTCGGGCCTCGCCTGCAGCTCCTTCTGGTAGCAGAAGCGCACCTCGTTCAGGTGCTTGCGGATCTCGCGGCGGATGAGCTCCTTGTCGAGCGAGCCCTTGATGACGATCTTGGGGTCGCGCGGCGGCGTCGCGGCGATGTGGCGCTTGAGGCCGTCGGGGCGGCCGGGCTTCCAGCCGGGGGTGCCAGGGCCGAAGTACCGGTCGCCGGTGCCGTTGCCGAGGATGACGTCGCGGCCCACCGGGTCGCCGCCGCCGCGGCCGCTGCCGATCACCCCGAGGCCCTCGACGCCGTAGTCCTCGCCGGTGTGGTTGCTATAGAGGCCGCCGAGCGCGTCGACCTCGTCCCCGCCGATCGCGCGCGTGCTGCTGCTGAAGATGCTGGTGACGGCGCTCGCGCGCTTCCCGCCGAGGATGCTGAAGATCCCCCCCCTCATCGCCGCCTCACGCGCGAGCTCCTTCGCGGGCCGCATCTCGTGGCTGGTCCCCTTGATCGCCATCCGCCCGCCGCGCTCCTTCGCCTTCTGGTGGCCGGCCTTGCCCTCGCGGCCCGGCAGGCTCCGCTCGCCGCCGCCCCGCTGCGTCTCCCGGCGCAGCCACGGTGGCACCTGGTGCGTGTCGCGGACGGGCGGGCGGATCAAATAGCCGACGCGCCGGCTGTCGGTGTTGAACTGATCGAGGCTGAGCTTGGAGCGGCTCGGCGGCACGGCGAAGACCAGCATCAGCGCCAGCGCGTGCGCGCCGAAGGAGAGCCCGTTGTAGGCGAGGCCCTGGCGGCTGAGGGCGCCGAGGAGCGGCGCCTTGACCGCGCGGCAGGGCGGGCTCGCGTCGACGACGACCGCGCTCTCGCCGAGGCGCACCCAGGCGCGCGAGCGGACCGGGAGCGGGATGACGAAGGCGGGCAGGCCGCTCGCCGGCCGCGCCCGGCCGGTGCGGGCGAGCTCGTCGAGCGCCGTGGTCCGCCCCTCCACCTCGAGGACCCCCTCCATGCCCTGCCCGAAGACGAGCTGGTAGTCGCCGCCGCTGGCGAGCACCAGCGGCAGGCTCGGCGCGGGGAGGAGCGTGGCCGGCAGCGGCAGGTCCACCTCGGGGCCCTCGCCGACCGAGAAGTGCGGCGAGCGGCGCTCGACGCTGGCGCGCATCGCGGCGAGGACGCCGACGGCGGAGCCCGCGACGAGGAGCGCGGCGCCGAGGCCGAGTCCGCCGGTGGCGGCGAGGAAGGCGCCGGCCGCGAGCAGGCTGGCGCCCGCGCCGACCATCCCCCAGGTGGAGGGGCGCACGTGGCCGCAGGCCTCTCCGTCGAGGCGGCGGGTGCCGACGACGGTGTCGCCGAGCAGGCTGGTGACGAGGACCGCGCGCGAGCCGTCCTGGACCTCCAGGGACTGCTCGAGGGCGGTCGGATTCGGGCTCCGGCTCAGGTTGCTCTGCATGGCTCTCCGCTCCTCGTGGTCCGGGCAGTCGAGGGGCGCCTCCGGCCCTTCGGACCGCAGCGACGGCTCTCGCTGTCCGGCTCTGGTTGCAGGTGCCGACGGCCGACCTCGGCGGCCTGGCGGCTCCGCGGCGACTTTCGGGTTACATGGAGTTCGACAGCGCTCGCCGGCGCCGGTTCCCGATTGTTCGCGGCCGCTCCGCGCGGCCGCTCCGCCGGCCGCTCCGCCCGGCCGCTCCGCAGGACCGCCCTCTGCGCTCTGCCGCGTCGAGCCCTGCCTCAGACCTCGCGCGGAGCGTCCCCTCGGACGCGAGGACCGGCCGCCCCCACCGGATCGGGCTGGAGCACGCTGAAGCTCTTCCAGCGGCCCGAGCGCACCCGCCCGAGGAGCGTCACGCCGAGGACGACGATGTAGGCCGTCGCGCCCAGCCAGCTCCCCTGCACGCCCCAGCCGAGGCGAACGCCGAAGAGCCAGACGAGCGGGAGGAAGAGCAGCCAGGAGCACCCGACGGAGACCAGCATGGGGAAGCGGGTGTCCCCCGCGCCGCGGAGGATGCCGCCGCTCACCATCCCCATCGCGTCGAAGAGCTGGAAGGCCGCGGCGATGGCGAAGAGCCCGCGCGCGGTGGTGATCACCGCCGGGTCGCGGTTGAAGGCCGCGGCGATCAGGTCGCCCGCGAGCAGGAAGAGCAGGCCCATCACGCTCATGTAGAGCATGGCCAGCTTCAGCGCCGCGAGGCCCTGGCGCTCGGCGGCGGCCGGGTCGCGCGCGCCGAGCCGCTGCCCGACCAGCGTGGTGGCAGCGACGGAGAGCGCGATGCCGGGCATGAAGGAGAGCTGGATCACCTGCAGCACGATGTTGTGCGCGGCGAGCGGGACCTTGCCCATCGTCGAGGTCACCGCGCTGAAGATGGTCCAGGTCGCCATCTCGAGGAGCCAGGTGACGCCGATCGGCAGCCCGACGGCGAGCAGCGCGCGCAGCTCGCGGGCGCGCGGCCAGCCACGCAGCCCGGTGCCGTAGCGCTCGCGCAGGGAGCGGCGAAAGTAGAGCCCGACGAGCGTGAGCACCCCGGCGCCCTGCGCGATCACGGTCGCGAGCGCCGAGCCGTCGGGGCCAAGCGGCGCGACGCCGAGGCCGCCGAAGACCAGCCAGAGGTTGAGGGGGATATTGAGGAGGACCGTCCCCAGCGCGACCTTCATCGGCGTGCGCGTGTCGCCGATCCCGCGCATGAAGCTGGTCAGGCCGCTCTCGAGGACGGCGAGGAGCAGCGCGAGCACGCGGATGCGCGTGTATGACGAGGCGATCGCCGCCACGTCCGGCGGCGCGCCGAAGAGCGCCACCAGCCGGTGCACCTCGAGGCCGATGGGCACGCCGAGGAGCCCGAAGCCGAGCGCGAGGAGCAGCCCGTGCCAGGCCACCGGGCCGCAGCGCCGATCGTCGCCGGCGCCCACGTGCTGGGCGACGAAGGTGTTGATCACCGTCAGCGTGCCGACGAAGAAGCAGGAGCAGCACCAGGTGAGGAGGCTGCCGAGCCCCACGCCGCCCTGCGCGGTGGTCCCCACCCAGCCCATCAGCAGCGTGTCGGTGAGCCCCATCAGCGTGCTCGCGAGGCTGGAGAAGATGACCGGGTAGGCGAGGTCGATCACCTGGCGGTAATTCGCCCTCCATCGCGGAGCGTCCGCAGGACGCGAGCAGGGCGAATTCGCCCTCCATCGCGGAGCGTCCGCAGGACGCGAGCAGGGCGAATTGCCGGGGTCTCTCTCGGGCGATGCGGCTGGGGGCTGCTGTTCCACGGCTCGCGGGCCAGGCTAGATCCCGGACTCATCGCACGAAACGCCACGCGAGGCCACTCTCGGCCGCCCGCAGCAGAAGAGTCAGCGGTGGAGGGCAGCTGCCGCGACCAGGCGCGACCAGGAAGTTGACTCCTCGGCGCCATCCGAATACTGTAAGGACGTTCAGCTCTGCTCATCCGTGCAGGAGCCGCGATGTCCAGCGCCAGGCAAGGTTCAGTAGCAGTTGCAGGCACTAACGGGAACACGATCGGCGAGGTGGTGGCCCGCTGGCGAGCCTCGAGCCACGGCCGGGACTTCTGCTGCTACCGGATCCTCGAGGCCCGCCCTGCACAGACCAGCGAGCTGCCGGCCTGGCTGGAGCCGCGCCTGGCCGCCGCGCTGCACGGCCGCGGCGTCGAGCAGCTCTACACGCACCAGCGGAAGGCGTGCGAGGCGGCCCGCGAGGGCCGGCACGTGGTGGTGGCGACGCCCACCGCCTCGGGCAAGACGCTCTGCTACAACCTGCCCGTCTTCCAGGCCCTCCTCGAGGACCCGAAGGCGCGCGCCCTCTACCTCTTCCCCACCAAGGCGCTCGCGCGCGATCAGGTCGAGGAGGCGCGCGCGCTGGCGGCCGCCACCGGCAGCGAGCTCGGGGTCGCGGTCTACGACGGCGACACCCCGGCCGAGCACCGGCGCACCGCGCGGCGGCGGGCCCGCATCCTCGCCACCAACCCGGAGATGCTCCACGGCGGCATC
>JAKLHH010000754.1 GCA_022710245.1 Myxococcota bacterium | reverse complement strand
CTTTGTCCCTCTACTCGGCGGCGGCTGGCCGCCCGTGCACCAGGAGCTTGCGCCCCGTCGCGAAGCGGACCTGCATCTTGCCGGGCGCGGGCACCTCCTCGACGAGCCCCAGCCCGAAGGTGGGGTGCTGCACCTGGTCGCCCACGGCGAAGCAGACGCTCGGCCGATACGGCTGCGAGGGCTTCGACGGGTCGGGGCCCACCGGCTCGCGCACCGGCGCCGGGCGCCCTCGCCCGACGGCGGACTGGCGGGAGGACGCGGCGGACCTGCGCGGGGCAGGCGCGGGCTTCGGCTCGGGCCGCACGGGCTTCAGGCGGTGCAGGCCGCCACACTGCTTGCACTGCACCTTGACGATCTTGTCGCCGACCTTGGCGACCACCACATGCCAGACGTCGCCGCACTTGCTGCAGAGGGACTCGATGTCCGCTCCCACGGGCAGGGTCATTCAGTCGTGCTCCATCGGGACGCTGATCATAACAGAACGGCGGGATCCGTCAGCGCTTGAGTTGGCCAGATCCTACCGGATGCGGAAGAACCCGCCGCGAAAGAGGAGGAAGACGAGCGCGACCACGATGAGGTTGACCACCACCGCGTAGATCGCGATCGCCCGGTTGTTGGACTGTCCGGTCTCACTGTTGAAGGTCGTGCCGCACCCCAGGCACTTCACATGCTTGAAGAGCCGTGGGCCGAGCGCGCCCCCCCACCAGGTGAAGCTCAGCTTCCGGTACTCGCCCTGGCCGCAGGCCGGGCAGCGGCCAGGGCCGCTCTCGGCCGGGGCGAGCGGCTTCTCCTCGATCGGGGGCTGGTAGGGGTTCTGCGCCATCTCTGACCTCCGCCCGCGCTCGCGGGCGAGGCCGACCTGGTAGCACAAAGGGGGTGGACCCGGCCAGCCTTTGGTTGCAAACTCTCGCGATTCGACGGCGCGGGCGCCCGGTCCCGTCCGTGAGGGACGCTCCGGGATGACACCGCGGGGCATCCACACGCAGGGCACCATGACCGACAAAGACCGCTGCGACAACCTGGACCAGCGTCTCCTCGAGCAGGCCGACCCGACCGCGCTGATGGAGACCATCGCCACCTGCCTGGGCGAGGAGATCCGTCGCTTCGCCCAGTCCCGCTGCGGACGCTCGCGCGGCGACCTCGACGACATCTCGCAGGACGTCCTGCTCGCCGCGCAGCGCTACCTGAGCACCTTCCGCGGCGAGGCCTCCCTGCGCACCTGGCTCGGCCACCTGGTGGTCTCGGCCTGCTCGCGGCGCCGGCGCGGCCGCAAGAACGACCCGGCCCTGCACCGGCCGCTCGACGACGCCGAGCCGACCCCGGACAGCTCCAACCCGGAGGCCGCGCTGATGATCACCGAGCGGCTCAGCGCCCTGCAGGAGGCGATCGGCGAGCTCCGCGAGGAGGATCGCCAGCTCCTCGCCGAGGTGGAGTGGCAGGGCGGGAGCCTGGAGGACGTCGGCCAACGCCACGGGCTCACGGTGCCGGCCATGAAGTCCCGCATGTTTCGCATCCGCCGCCAGCTGAAGGAGCGGGTGCAGCAGCGGTTCGCGCTCGACACGGATCCCTCCACGCCCGAGCCCTGACCGGCGCCGCCCCGCGGCTTGCCGTGACGACGGCGGGCAGACTGCTTCGATCAGGTCGCGGCACCGCACGACTCCCAGCCGGTGCGGCGCCGCTCCAGATTCCGGTTGCGGGTGGCGGACCCGCAGAGTAGAAGCACCCGAGGCTGCTCGTGGACGCAAAGTGGATCGTCCTCATAGAGGTAGTTGTCGGCTACCTGCTGGCGCTGGCCCTCATCCTGAGGATCCTGCTGCAGCGGCGTGATCCAACCGCGACCCTCGCCTGGGTGCTCTGGATCATCCTCCTCCCCTACGTCGGCGCGATCATCTACCTGCTCCTCGGGCGGCGACGCCTGGTGCGCCAGGTCCGCAAGCGCCTCGCGCGCGCCGCCGTCCTCGAGCCTCACCTCGCGCGGCTCGGCGGCGGCATCGCCGAGCTCGAGGCGAACGCGGCGCCGGGCCACCTCTGCAAGCCGCAGGAGCGGGAGATGCTGATGCTGACCAACCGCATGGGTCAGCGGCCCCCCACCTGCGGCAACGCGGTCCGGCTCCTGGTCGACGCGAACCAGACCTACGCGGAGCTGGAGGAGGCGATCCGCGGGGCCCGCGACCACGTGCACCTGCTCTACTACATCTTCCAGCAGGACGAGACCGGCTCGCGCTTCCGCGACCTGCTGATCGAGAAGGTGAAGGAGGGCGTGACGGTGCGGGTGCTGACCGACGGGGTCGGCTCCTTCAACGTGGACTTCTTCTTCATCCCGCTGGTGCAGGCGGGCGGCTTCCACGCCGAGTTCCTCCCGGTCGGTCCCTTCCGCCGGCACTGGCACCCGAACCTGCGCAACCACCGCAAGATCGCCATCGTCGACGGCACGATCGGCTTCACCGGCGGCGTCAACATCGGCGACGAGTACACCGGCCGCAAGCGCCGCGTGGGGCCCTGGCGCGACACGCACCTGCGCGTCGAGGGGCCGGCCGTGCACAACCTGCAGGAGGTCTTCACCGAGGACTGGTTCTTCGCCACCGGCGAGGACCTGATCGACGAGCGCTGGTACCCGGAGCTGCAGGCGGTCGGCGACGTGATGGTGCAGATCATCGGCAGCGGGCCCGACACGGACACGCAGCCGCTGCAGCGCATCTTCTTCCTCGCGGTGACCTCGGCGAAGGAGCGGGTCTACCTGACCACGCCCTACTTCGTCCCCGACCAGTCGATGCTGGTCGCGCTGGAGACCGCGGCGCTGCGCGGGGTCGACGTGCGGCTGCTCCTCCCGCGGCGCTCCGACATGCGGCTCGTGCTCCACGCCGGGCGCTCCTACTACGACGAGCTCCTCGCGGCCGGGGTGAAGATCTACGAGTACAGCTCCGGCATCCTGCACGCGAAGAGCATGCTCGTCGACGACCGCTGGGCGACGGTCGGCTCGGCGAACATGGACATCCGCAGCTTCCAGCTGAACTTCGAGGTCAACGCGGCGATCTACGGGCCCGCCTTCGCCGAGCAGCTCGCGGTGCTCTTCCAGCGCGACCTCACGCAGGCCCGGCAGGTCACCCTCGAGGACCTGCGCAAGCGCACCCTGCCGCGCCGCATGGCCGAGGGCATGGCGCGCGTGCTCTCGCCGGTGCTCTGAGTTGATCAGTTCCGTCGACGGAACGAGGCCGGCCGGGGCGGCGGATCGGGGAGCGTGTCGACCTCCTCCGAGTAGACCGCGTCGTCCACCTCGACCAGCTGCTCCACCTCGGTGGGACCGCGGTCGCCGTCGAGCTCCTCGGAGGTCGGCTGCGGGGTGAGGCGCGGTGGCGCGCCCGGCACGGTCCCCGGGCCTCCGGCCGGCGGGGGCGACCCCCGCTCGTCGAGGGCGGTCGCTGACGCCGTCGGCACCACGTCCCTGCCCCGGCGTGGCTTCTCCCGGCAGAGCTGCTGGACCAGCCCCGCCAGCTCCGCGGTCCGATCGCCCGCGGGGACCAGCTGCAGCAGGTCCCGGCGCAGGATGCGCATCGCCTGGTAGCGGTTGGCCGGCTCGCGGGCGAGCGCGCGGCGGATGATCCGCGAGAGCGCCTCGGGGCAGTCCGGACGGTCGCGCTCCGGCGGCGGGAAGTCGGCCTCGATCAGCGAGCGGAGGAGGTCCACCTCGTTCTTCGCCGCGAAGGGGCGCCGCCCGGTCGTCATCTCGTAGAGGACCGCGCCGACGGAGAAGATGTCCGAGCGGTGATCGATCTGGTGGCGCCGCAGCTGCTCGGGGGACATGTAGGCGAGCTTGCCCTTCACCTGGCCCGGGCGCGTCCGGGTGAGGTGGATGGTGGCCTTGGCGATGCCGAAGTCGGCGACCTTGACCTGCCCGCCCTGGCTGATGAGGACGTTGTCGGGGCTGACGTCCCGGTGCACAATGCCGAGGGGCAGCCCCGCGAGGTCGGTGCGCGCGTGCGCGTAGCCGAGCCCGGCGCAGGCCTCGGCGGCGATCCAGCAGGCGAGCGGCAGCGGCAGCGCGCGCCCGGGGTAGCGAGCGAGCAGCTCCGAGAGCGAGAGCCCGTCGACGTACTCCATGGCGATGTAGGGGGTGCCCTGCGCCTGGCCCACGTCGTAGACCTGCACCAGGTTCTCGTGGAAGAGGTGGCTGGTCAGCCGCGCCTCGTCGAGGAACATGGTGACGATGTCGGAGCGCTCGAGCAGCCTCGGCAGGATGCGCTTGACCACCAGCAGCTCGCGCCGCGGATCGCCGGCCCGGTAGGCGAGGAAGAGCTCGGCCATGCCGCCGACGGACAGACGCTGGACCAGGACATAGTCACCGAACGAGTGCATCGCCCTCAGAACGCGGCCTGGACGCGCGAGACCAGTCCCTTCAGCGCCTGGCCGTAGGAGCCCGAGCAGATCGACGAGAAGAGGCCGCGGGCGCCGGCGAGGTCCACGAGCTGCTGCAGCCGGAACGCGGGGTCTCCCTGCATCCCGTAGGGCGAGGTGCAGGACGCCTTGAGGTAATAGTAGTAAGAGCTCTGGTAGGTCCCCTGCTGCACCTCGGTGGTCTTCGCCGGCGGGGCCGCCAGGACCAGGAGCGACACCCAGCCCGCGGGCTTCAGCGCGAGGAGCGGGTCGAGGTAGCGGTTCTTCACGTCGTGGAGCCACTCCTGGCCCGGCACGCAGTCCGCGAGGAGGGTGGCGCTGAGCGGGGGCTTCTTGCCCTGGCAGAGCTCTCCCTGCTGGAAGCAGCGGTAGCTGGTGTAGGGGCCGAGGCTGGAGTCGTCGGGATCGAAGAGCGTGCTCGACTT
>JAKLHH010000753.1 GCA_022710245.1 Myxococcota bacterium | reverse complement strand
GGAGCGTGGAGGCCGCCTGCACCTGGCTGAAGGCGCGGATCCAGCGGTAGGGGACGCGGAGCGCCCGCTCGGCGCCGCCCCGCGAGGGGGTGAGCTCGAGCGTGGAGGCCCGGTAGGAGCGCAGGCGCGCGAGCGAGCGCAGCTGCGCCGCCGGCAGCCTGAGGTGCGTGGTGCCCGGCGTCAGCTCGCGGGCCTCGAACGCCTCGCCGGCGGGGAGCCAGAGCCGCGCGTAGGCCGACTCGTCGGCGGAGAAGACCTCCAGCGCGACGCCGTCCGGCTCCACCGTCAGCAGCGGATCGAGCGGCGACTCCTCCTGGGTCGCCTCGCCGTACTTGGCCTCGAGGAAGGCCCGCTGCGCGTTCCACAGCTCCTGGGTCGCCTTCTTGCCCTTGGCGAGCAGGTAGGCCAGGTAGTCCGCTCGATCGCTGGCGCGCCGGCGGAGGTCGCTGGCCAGGACGTCGGCGACCGCGAGCAGCGCGTCGCGCACCACCCCCGGCTGGCGGAGCTCGGCCACCACCGCCGCGCCGGAGCGCTCGCCGTCGGTGGGCAGGCGCAGGTGAAAGGAGCTCTCGCTGGTGATCGGCTCGGCCGGCTCCTCGTAGCGGACCCGGACCTCGGCAACGTTCTCGAGCGCGCTCATCTAGTCCTCGTCCTCTTCTTCGTCCTCGTCGTCCTCGTCGTCCCCATCGTCCTCGTCGTCCCCATCGTCGTCGTCCCCATCGTCCCCATCGTCCTCGTCGCCCTCGTCCTCGTCGTCCTCGTCCTCGGGGGTCGCGTCGGACCAGTCGTCAGCCTCGGGGTCGCCGACGTGGCCCTCGCCGTCCTCCTCGTCGTCCTCCTCGCCGCCCTCAGCCTCGTCGTCGCCGCCCGCCGACCAGCCGGGCGCGCCGCGCCTCTCCCGGTCCTGCCCCTCGGCGAAGGTGCGCGCAGCAGCCCGCTGCAGCCGGCGGAGCGCGCGGAAGGCCGCCGCCCGCACCACCTCGTCCTCGCCCTCGCGGGCGAGGAGCTGCTCCAGCACCGCCTGCGCCTCCTCGCCCCCGATGCGGCCGAGCGCCGCGATGGCCGTCAGCCGGGCCGGGTCCTTCCCGGGCGCCGCAGCGATGGCCAGGAGCTCCTCGGTGCGGCGGCTCCCGATCAGCACGGGCAACGCCACCCGCCTCCCCGACTCCGAGCTGAGCAGCGCGCTGGCCGCAGGCAGCGCGGCGCGGACCAGGGGCACCACCGCGGCGGCGTCGGCCACGCTGAGCCCGCCGAGGGCACGCACGGCGACCTGCTGGTCCGGCGCCAGCTGCGCCAGCGCCGCAGCGGCCGCCGAGCGGACCTGCGGCTCGGCCGCCGAGAGGCGCGGCTCGATCGCCGCCAGGTCCTGCACGCTGCCGTGCCGTCCGAGGAAGATCAGCGCCTGCCGCTGCACCGCCCCCGGCACCTCCCCCTCGGCGAGGGCCGCGCGCGCGCCGCCCTCCGCTCGCGCGCCGAGCTGCGTCGCGGCCCAGAGCGACGCCCGCCACGCCTCGGCCTGCTCGCGCAGACCGCCCGGCTCCGCGGCCGCCATGCGCTGGTGCGCCTGCCGCCAGCCGTGGGCGGAGGCGTCCACCGCGATCACCACCGCCTGCGCCAGCTCGGCTGAGCCGGCGGAGCCCGCGATCCAGGCCGCCTCCGCCCGCGCGGCCGGCTCGCCCGCCGTGAGCAGGTGGGTCAGCGCCGCCGTCGGACAGGCCCGCCGGCGGATCAACCCCTGGCGCAGCCGCCGGCGCACCTCGCGGCTCTCCACCGCCGAGAGCCGCTCGACCAGCAGGCCCGGATCGCCGTGGCGCGAGAGGAAGGTCGCGGCTGGCTCGCTGACATCGGCGTGCCGGCTGGCGAGGCCGAGCAGGCTCACCCGGGTGCGGTCCTCGGGGAAGAGCCGACCCAGCGCCACCACCGCCGCCTGACGGACCGCGCCGTTGTCATCGTCGAGGAGCTCCGCGAGCGCCCCCTCGGAGGCGCTGCAGGCGAGGAGGCCGAGGTGCTCGACCGCCTGCCGCCGCACCGTGAGGTCGTCGTGACGATCCGTGGCGGCGCGCTCGAGGAGCGCGCGGCTCCGCTCGTCGCCCGCCAGACGCAGCCCCGCGAGCAGCCGCAGCCGCACCTCGGACGCGCCCTCCCTGGCGAGCCGCTCCACCGTCTCCCGCACGCGCTTGCGCTCCTCCTCGTCCGCGAGGCGCGGCGCCAGGATGGCGAGCGCCATCGCCGCCGCGGGCGCGAGGGGGCGGTCTGCCTCGGGGAGCTCCGCGCGCGGATCGAGGAGCGGCTCCAGCTCCTCCAGCGCCCGGCGATCGCCGAGGACGCCGAGCGCCACCGTGGCGCGCTCGCGCTCCGGCGGCTCGCCGGCCTTGAAGGCGAGCATCAGGGCCTGGAAGGCCTCGGGGCGCTGGCGTGCCGCGAGCCCCGCGGCGGCCGGCAGCACCAGCTCGCGCCGGCCGCTGCGCAGCGCGCCGAGGAGCGGATCCAGCGTCGCGCTCTCCAGCCGCTCGGCGCGGAAGGCGGCCTGCTCGGTGGCCGCGACGCGCACGGTCAGCTCGCGGTCGCCAGCGAGCCTCCCGAGGAGCGCCTCGGCGGCGTTGTCGTCGAGGTGGCCGAGCACCTGGGCCGCCTTCAGCCGCAGCTGCGGATCCGCCGCCGCGGCCAGTTCACCGAGGTAGCGGAGCGCGAGGGGCTCCAGGTAGCAGGCGCGGGTGGTCCCGTCGGAGTAGCGGCGCGGCACGCGCGCGCGATCGCGCGCGATCTCGAGGAGCGCCTCGCAGGCCGCCTGCCGGATCGCCGGCGCCTCGTCAGCGAGGAGCTTCCGCAGGACGCCGTCGCCGGCGGGATCGCCGATCCGCGCCAGCGCGCCCATCAGCGCGCCGCGGTCGGCGGTGCCGTCGGGATCGTCCTCGAGCCGCCGCGCGATGGCCTCGGCCGCGCTCGCGGCCGCGCCCGCGGTGGCCGTGGCGCCCCGCGCGCTCGCCAGCTCCACCAGCGCCTCGGTGGCGCGGACACCGGCGCGGCGGTCCTCGCCGCGCAGGAAGCCCGCCAGCACGTCGACGGTGCGCACGTCGCCCCGGTGCGCGAGCGCCTCGGCGGCGCGCAGGCGGAGGTCGTCGTGGTTGCTCTCCATGGCCCGCGAGAGCGCCCGGGTCACCCGCTCGTCGTCGAGGTCGATCAGCCGGTCGACGACGGCGAGGCGCACGTCGGCCTGCTCGCAGCCGAGCGCGAGGAGCCACGGCTCCAGGCTCCCCTGCGGGTAGAGCCGGGGCAGGCAGCCGAGCGCGTGGTTGCGCACCTCGGCCGCCGGCGCCTCCAGGGCGTCCCGCGCCAGCGCTGCTGCCTCGGCGTCGCCGGCGAGCGCCGCCGTGACCAGCTCGTCCACCGCCGCCCGCCCCACGTCCGCCTCGGGGGAGCGGAGCGCCAGCGCGAGCGGCTCCAGCGAGCGCTGACCACAGAGGCGGCGCAGCGCGGCCATCGCCGCGCGTCGCACCAGGTGGTGCGGATCGGCCAGCGCTCGGCGCAGCACGGGCAGCGCCGCCGCAGCCCCGATCGGCGGATTCGCCCTGCTCGCCTCCTTGGGAGGCTCCGCGGTGAAGGGCGAACCAACAGCGAGCTCGGCGAGGCGCTCGAGGCTGTCGCGCCGCACGCGGTGGGTCTCGTCGGCCTCGCCCGCCGGAGGCGCCTGGCGCACCAGCCCCGCGTAGACGCCGAAGACGAGCTTGCGCAGCGCCCCCGCGTCGAGCCGCCCGGGAGCCGGCGGCACCGGGGTGGGGGCCGGGGCGCCCGCGTGGCGGAGCACGGTGAGCACCCGCGCGGTCGCGCTCCCCTCGGGCTCGGCGCTCGCCGGGCCGCGGGCGAAGAGCCTGCGCACCCAGTCGCGCTTGCGCGGCTGCCGCGCGCCGTCCTCCCAGTTGGTGTGCGGCACCCAGGGCCGCTCGGCCGCGCCAGGGGCGGCGAGCCTGCGCGCCTCGCGCCAGAAGCCCTCGGCCTGCCCCTTGAGAGAGAGCACCTGCGCGGCGGCGTAGCGCTGCGCCGGGTCGTCGGAGGCGAGCGCCCGGATGAGCACGTTGAGGAGCGCCTGCTGCTCGCGCTCGGGCGGCCAGTCCTTCATCTCCGCGGCCTTCTCGGGCCGCCGCGGGCCGACCAGCTCGCGCGCGGTGGCGCTCACCTCGTCGCCGGCGACGCGCGCCTCCAGGGCGCGGGCGGCGGAGAAGCGGAGCTCGGGGTGCGCCGAGGAGAGGGCCGTGAGGAGCAGGTCCGGCGCCAGCCCGGCGCGGGCGAGCGCCAGGTCACGCGCGACGATGACCGCGAAGACGAGCTCCTGCAGCTCGCGCTCCGGGTCCTCGAGGCCCTGCAGGATCCCGCGCACGCCGTCGGGCCCCAGCGCGACCAGCGCGAGGACCGCGCCCTGCCTGACCGGGCGGTGCGGGTGCTTGAGGGTGCCGGCGAGGACCGGCAGCGCGCGGTCGTCGCCGAGGCGGGCGAGCCCCTCGGCGGCCCAGCTGCGCACCGGCAGGTCCGCGTGCGCCAGCGCGTCGACCAGCGGCTGCTCGCTGCCGGGGCGGCAGGCGGTGGCCAGGCCGCGCGCGGCCATCTCGCGGACGATCGCGTCCTCGTCGTCGAGGAGCGAGACGTAGAACGGGATCGTCTCCGGGTCGCCCACGTCGGCGAGCGCCCGCGCGGCGCGCTGGCGGAGGTCGTCGGTGGGACGGTTCAGGTTCGTCTTCGGGATGCCGAGGAGCTCGCGCAGCGGCGCCACCGCCCGGCGGTCGCGGCGCTTGCCACAGAGCTCGCCGGCGCGGACGCGCAGGTT
>JAKLHH010000752.1 GCA_022710245.1 Myxococcota bacterium | reverse complement strand
AGCTGCGCGCGCCCGAGGTCGCGGTGGGCCGCGTGCCGGTGAAGACCGCGGCCGATGTCGCGGGCTACCTGGCCAAGATCCAGGCCTACGAGCTCGCGCCCGCCGGTCGCGCGAGCTACCCGCTGCTGATCAGCGACGTCGCCATCAACCTCCCGGTGATCGGCCAGGTCGACGGCGCCGAGGGCCTCGAGCCGACGGTGGCTGCGCTCTGGCCGGCCTCCTTCAAGGCGCACGCGCGGAGGCTCTACGCGACCCAGGGCGCGGCGACGAAGTACCAGGGCGAGCTCGTCAGCGTCGCCAAGGTCACGGCCGCGCTCGACGACGGCGCCCTGCTCGCCTTCCACAACGGGCACGGCAGCTACTCCTACTTCACCGATCAGCTGCAGACGGCCTGGGTGAACGGGCTGCAGAACACCTTGCCCCCGGTCTTCCTCACCTGTGCTTGCCTGGCAGGCAACTTCGCCGACGTCGCCGTCGACGAGGACTTCAAGTACTGGTGGGTGCAGACCCCCAAGGACGCGTCGGCGGGGGAGCGCTTCGTGGTCGCCCCGCACGGCGGCGTCGCCTACGTGGGCAACACCGGGGTCGGCCTCGGCGCCGTGGGCGGCTCGCAGTTCCTGCACGGCATCTTCGACGGGCTCTTCGCCAAGGGCAAGACGCGGATCGGCGACGCCTTCAACCACGCGCACGCCACCATGCGCTCGTTCGCCCTCGTCATGATGGGGCTGCCGATGCCCGTCGACGACGTGACCGAGCGCTGGACCCACATGGTGGTCGTGCTCCTCGGTGACCCGGCGCTCGACCTCTGGACCGACGAGCCCCAGGCCGCCACCGCCCTGGCCCCGCCGACCTACGGCCCGGGCTTCCAGGAGCTGAAGGTGAAGGTCAACGCCGGCGGCGCGCCGCTCGCCGGAGCGACGGTGACGGTGGTGAAGAGCGGCGACTTCCTCCTCCGCGGGACCACCGACGCCGCGGGGCTCGCGCGCTTCAGCTTCATCCCCCGCGGCCGGGCGCCGCTTCAGGTCGGGGTGCAGAAGCACAACGTCATCGGCGCGCGCGCCGAGATCTCGCCTCTCTGACCCGAGCGCAGCTCACGTGTGACAGCGCAGCCACTCAGGGCGCGCAGCGCGGCTGACGCCAGCGGACGCTGACGCCAGCGGGGACGCGGCTGACGCCAGCGGGGACGCGGCTGACGCCAGCGGGGACGCGGCTGACGCCAGCGGGGACGCGGCTGACGCCAGCGCCTCGGGGGTGATCGTGCGCGAGGGCCCCTCGGCCTTGGACCTTACAGGAGAACGCCGGATGGAGCGGCGCGCCCGGGCCGATTCGTCGTGCGATGAGCGATCGGGTGAAGCAAGCGCTCCTGGCGCTCGACGAGGGTCCGCGGCCGAGCGACCCTCGCTTGGCAGCTCACCGGTGAGCTCCGACGCAAAGGCTCTGAGTCGTCGCTGCTGGTGAAGCTCGACGCTCGACATCAGGGGGGGGCGCGCGCGAGAGCGAGAGAGCGAGAGAGCGAGAGAGAAAAAAAAGAGAGAGAGACTACTGGGCGCAGCGGTGCTTGCTCGGCGGCGGCCGCAGCCGCACCTGCCCATCCTCCCAGACCACCGGCACCTGCTCCCAGACGCGCCGGAGCAGCACGCAGTAGTCCTCGAGGTAGTCGCGCAGATCGATGGTCGCGTGGTCGCCGAGCTCGGTGGCGAGGTAGAGCCGATCGGGCTGGCGCGCGAGGTGACGGATCGGTCCGTGGAGCTGCAGGGTCTCCTGCGCGGTCCCGTCGTGCAGGCTCCAGAGGCCGGCGGTGCCGTTGGCGAAGCCGGCGAAGAGCGTCGAGCTGGGCCCCTCGAGCAGCCGCACCACCGGGCTCGCGGGGACGTCCTCGAAGTGGCTCACGGCCTGCCGCGAGGGGGCACCGGGGAAGGGGAGCAGCTCGAGGTTGCCGTCCTGGTTGCCGAGCGCCAGCCAGGCGCCGACGCGGGCCACGGCGCTGACGCCGGCGCTGACCGCGACCGCCCCCTGCCGCCGGCCGCCAGCGTCGAAGACCAGCACCTGGCCCGAGGCGGCGACCAGGAGCTCGCCCCCGCCGGCGATGGCGGTCGCTGGCGCGGCGAGCTCGAGCGAGCCGCCGCTGCGCAGCACCAGCGTCGCCGCGATCCGCCCGTCCTCGCCCCGCCCGAGGAGCAGACAGCCCGCCGGGGTCGCGACCAGGTCGAGGAGCCCCGGCGCCGGCCGCTGCGCGAGCCGCCGATCCGCCCGGCGATCCCAGAGCTCGAGCTGCGCCGCCTCGGTGTGGACGCAGAGCGTGGCTCCCTCGGGGTCGAGGGTCGCGTGGCGTCCGCGCTCCTCGATGGCCCGCGCCCACGCCCCCGACGGCGGCGCCGCCGGCGCGTCGCGCCCGAGGTCGCGCCAGCCGCGGTGGGTCAGCAGGAGGGGCGGCGCGGAGAGGAGCACCGGCGCCCGCCAGTGGGGACGGCCGCTCCTCGCGTCCCAGACGCGCACCGTCTCGTCGTCGCTGGAGGTGGCGACCAGCCGTCCGTCGGGGCTGAAGGCGAGGAAGTTGACCTCGCCGCGGTGGCCGCGCAGGTGGAGCGGGCGGCCGCCGGCGAGGGGCCAGAGCTCAGCGGAGTGGGCGGCGGTCGGCGCCCCGACCCAGGCACCATCCGGGGAGACGGCGAGGTTGTAGACGCGCGTGGGGAGCTGCGCGAGGACTCGCGCGGCGCCCTGACGCCAGACGCGCAGGCTCCCGTCGGCGCCCCCGGAGACGATCTCGTCCTCGGCCGCGAAGCCCGCGCCGAAGACGCCGGCCGTGTGCCCGCGCAGCACCTGGCGCTCGCGGCCGCTGGCGACCTCCCAGAGCTTGACGGTCCGATCGAAGCTGGCCGAGGCCAGGGTGGCGCCGCTGGGGCTGAAGGCGACGCTGTAGACGTGGCTCTCGTGCTGGCCGCGCCAGCGGAGCTTGCCGCTCGCCACCTCCCAGAGGTCGACGGTGTGGTAGCGGCTGCCGGCGGCGAGGAGGGCGCCGTCGGGGCTGAACTTGACGTCAGTCACCTCCTTCTGCGAGCGGAGCATCGCGCCCGGCGTGCCGGAGGGGAGCTCCCAGAGCTGCACGACCCCATCGGACTGCCCCGCGGCGAGCCGCTTGCCGTCGGGCGCGTAGGCGACGCCGAAGACCGGGGAGGCGGCGTCGAGGACGCGATCGGGCTGGCCGCCGGCGACGTTCCAGAGCACGACCCTGCGGTCCCGGCCGCCCGAAGCGAGCTGCGCTCCGTCGGGGCTGAAGGCGATCCCGTAGATCAGCGCCTGGTGGCCGTGGACCAGCTCCGCGCCGCGCTCCGCCTCCGAGAGCCGCCAGAGGCAGACCGACTTGTCGCTGCTCCCGGAGGCGAGCTGGGTGCTGTCGGGGCTGAAGGCGAGCGCGTGGATGCTGGCGACGTGGCCCTTGAGCGCGTGGCGCGTCAGCTGGCCGCCGAGGCGCCAGAGGTGCACCAGGCCGCGGTCGTCGCCGGCGGCGATCCAGCGTCCGTCGGGGCTCAGGCGCATGGTGAGCAGGCCCACGGGGGCGGTGTCCAGCACCGTGTTCTGTCCGGGGCGGGCGAGCTCCCAGCGGCGGAGCGTGCGGTCCAGCGACGACGAGTAGAGCCAGCGACCGTCGGCGCTGAAGACGACGCCGGTGACCTGGTCGCCGTGGCCGTGCAGTCGCGCGTGGACCTTCCCCGAGGGGAGCTCCCAGATCATGATCGGGTGCCCCTTCGAGCCGCTGGCCGTCAGCAGCTTGCCGTCGGGGCTGAAGGCCACCTCCTCGAAGCCCTGGCCGCGGAGGAGGTGGAGCTGTCGCGCCGTGGAGACCTCCCAGACGCGCAGCTCGCCGTCCATCGACGCGGTCGCCAGCAGCCGCCCGTCCGGGGAGAAGCGCACCCCCCAGCGCTCCCGACGGTGTCCGCGCAGCACGGTGTGCTTGCCCCCGGGGAGGCTCCAGAGGAAGACCTCGCCGCTCCACGTCGCGGAGGCGACGTGATCGCCCCGGGGGGAGACGTCGAGGCTCATCACCTGGTCCGTGTGTCCGCGCAGGAAGGTCGGCGCCAGCGTGCGCGTGTCGAAGAGATAGATGGTGCGGTCCTGGCAGGCGACGGCCAGCTGCTGTCCGTCGGGCGAGAAGGCCACCTCGTAGACGAACGACCCCAGCGTCCGTCGCCAGGCGAGCGGGTGGCGGCGGAGGCGGTGCCAGACCGCCCTGGCCTCGACGGAGTCGCTCCCCTCCAGGGCAGCGCGGAGCATCGCCGAGGCCTGCAGCAGCGCGCCGCGGCCCAGCGCCTCGCGCGCGCCCTCGCGCTGCGCCTGGTCGCGGGCTCGCGCCGCCTGCCGCTGCTTCTCCGAGTAGGCCCAGGCCACCAGCAGCGCCACCGTCGCCACCACCGCCAGGCTGACGGTCACGGCGAGCCGCCGCAGGCGCAGCGCGCGGTGCCGCCGTGCCTCGCGCGCCAGCCCCTCCTGGTGGAAGGCGCGCACCAGCTCGGGGACCGCCGTGGTGGAGCGGGCGAGCCAGCGCGAGGCCTCTCGCAGCGCGTCGCCGCGCCAGACCTCGTCGGCCCGCCGCCCGCGCTTGACCCAGAGGGTCGCGGCCTGCTGCAGCTCGGCGAGGAAGGCGAGCTCCTCGTGGCTCTCGGTGATCCAGCGCGCCAGGCGCCCCCAGGCCCGGATCAGCGACTCGTGGATCAGCTCCACCTCCGTCGAGGACTCGCTCTGCCCTCGCATCACGGTGACCAGCCGCCCCTCGATCAGCCGCTGCAGGACCTGGGGCGCCTCCGGGCCCAGCCCGTCGAGGACGTC
>JAKLHH010000751.1 GCA_022710245.1 Myxococcota bacterium | reverse complement strand
TACGCGGAGAAGCTCGAGCGCCTCTACCCCCACTGAGACTCGCACCGCCTCGAGGAGCAGCCCATGGAGACGCGGCTCACCGTCAAGGTCTACTACGAGGACACCGACGCCCTCGGTGTCGTCTACTACGCGAACTACCTCAAGTACCTCGAGCGCGGCCGCACCGAGTGGATCGGCGCGCAGGGCAAGCCGATCGAGGCCTGGAACGCCGAGGGCGTGGTCTTCGCGGTCTTCCAGCTGCGCATCAAGTTCCTCAAGCCCGCGCGGCTCGGCGACGAGTGCGTGGTGGTCACGGCGCCCGGGGGCGGCGGCGTCTACCGCAAGAAGATGGTGCAGCGGATCGAGCGCGGCGCCGAGGTGATCACCGAGGCGGAGGTGGAGATCGTCTGCCTCGACCGCGAGCTCCGCCTCTGCGAGTTCCCCGGCGAGCTCTTCCCCGAGTAGGCGGCCCACGCCATGCCGCGCTACGACCTCGACTCCCTCGAGAACCGCGACCCGGCGCTGATCCAGCGGCTGCACCGCTGGCTGGCGCGGCCGCTCCGCCGCTACTTCCGCGCCGAGGTGCGCGGCGTGGGGCGCGTCCCGTCCGGCGCCGCGCTCCTCGTCGGCAACCACAGCGGCGGGCTGCTCAGCGCCGACACCCTCCTCCTCGGCTTCGCGCTCTACGAGGCGCACGGCCTCGCCGGGCTCCCCTACGGCCTCGGGCACGACCTCAGCCTCGGGCTCTCGCGGCGGCTGCTGGCCCCGCTCGGCGGGGTGCGCGCCTCGCACATGAACGCGGCGCGGCTCTTCGCCCGCGGGGACAAGGTGCTGGTCTACCCGGGCGGCGACGTGGAGGCGCTCCGGCCCTACCGCCACCGCGATCGCGTGGTCTTCGACGGGCGCCGCGGGTACGTGCGGCTCGCGCTGCGCGAGGGCGTGCCGCTCGTGCCGGTGGTCGCCGCCGGCTCGCACGGGGCGCTGATCGTCCTCGACGATCTGCGGCCCCTCGCGCGCTGGCTCGGCCTCGAGCGCCTGCGCGTCAAGGTCTGGCCGCTGACGCTGAGCGTGCCCTGGGGCCTCACGCTGGGGCCGCCGCCGGTCTACCTGCCGCTGCCGGTGCGCGTGCTGATCGAGGTGCTGCCCGCCATCCGCTTCGAGCGGCGCGGCGAGGAGGCGGCGACCGACGAGGCGTACGTGGCCGCCTGCGCGGCGCGCGTCGAGGGGACGCTGCAGGAGACGCTGACCCGCCTGGCCGGCGAGCTGCGCGGGAAGCCGCCCGGGCCGCGCCCGTAGGACCTGCAGGATGAGCGCGCAGCAGCAGGCCTACAGCGTCCTCGAGACGACCCGGGGCTGGGTGAGCCGGCGGCTGCGCGACCTCTCCGCCGCCCTGCTCCTGCCTTGCCCGACGCGAGACGGCTTCCTCTTCCCCGCTGACCCCGACTTCTATCGCCTCTGCACCGACTCGGTGGTGACGCTGCAGGGCGCGGCCAAGCGGATCCTGCAGCACGTCGGGCTCACCTGCGACCTCGTCGTCGTCACCTTCCGCTCCGACCTGCCGCACCCCGGCCGCATCGAGCACGACGGGAGCAGCTTCTTCGTCGAGATCAACAGCCAGCACCGGGGCGACGGGCCCGCGCTCGGCGCCATCCTCGCGCACGAGTGCTGCCACATCCTGGTCGCCGCGCGCGGCGTGGGGCGGCTCGGCACCGTCGAGGACGAGGTCCACGTCGACCTCGCCTCGATCCTCGCTGGCCTGGGCCCGCTGACGCTCAACGGGGTCGACGAGTCGCAGCAGCAGCGGGGCGACGTGATCGTCCTGCAGCAGCGCTCCTTCGGCTACCTGCGCGCGCCGCTGCTCTGCCACGCCTACGCGCGCACGGCGAGCCTCCTCGGGCTCGACCGCGCCCGCGCGGTGAGCGACCTGCGCGGCACCGCGCGCGAGGCGGTGGACCGGCTCCTCCTCGGGGAGGCCGCGCGCCGCTGGCTGCGGCGGGCCACGCGGCGGCAGGCGCCGCTCCTCGCCTACGCGCCCCCCGGCGAGCACCTGGTGGTCCCCTGCGCGCGCCCCGCCTGCGGCCAGCGCCTGCGGCTGCCGGCGGGGAAGGTGGGCCGGCTGCGCTGCCCGAGCTGCGGGACCGAGCGCGCCTTCGACGGGAGCGTCTGCCGCATCGAGCCGCGCCTCGCCCCGCAGCCCCTCGGACCCGCGATGACCCCGGCCGCGGCGCGCTGGCGCGCCCGCGCGGGCTGGTTCGCGCGCGTCCCGCTGCGGGTGCGCCTGGCGCTCGCGGCGCTGCTGCTCTTCTTCGTCGGCGGCGGGGTGCTCTGCGCGGTGACGGAGCTGCGGCGCCCGGGGCTCGGCGAGCGCTGCCGCGAGGACCACGAGTGCCGCTCGCGGATCTGCCTGCGCGTCGGCGACGCTCCCGCCCTGGACGCGCTGCGGGCGGCGACCGAGGGGCTCGGGCTCCGCTACCAGCCGCCGCCGGAGCCCGCGGGCGGGCGCTCGCCCTGGATCCGCGAGGCCTACTGCACGCGCGAGTGCACCGTCGACGACGACTGTCCGGGCGGGCTCAGCTGCGGCGAGGCGCGGACCACCGCCGCCCCTCACAGCCGCTGGCAGGGACCGGTCGTGCAGGTGGGCGGCGCCTCGCGTCGCGTGTGCGTGAAGCGCTGACCGCTGGGCGTTGTGGGCGTTGTGCGTTGACACCTCGAACGAGCCTTCGCTAGGCTGGACCATCACCGCGCAGGCAGACGACGGAGGTCCCATGGCCCGCATCAAGTCGTTCGTGAAGGAGCAGGGGTTCGGCTACATCGACCACCCGGAGCACGGGGAGCTCCTCTTCGACTTCGAGGCCTGCGACTTCCAGCCCGCCGAGGGCGACGAGGTCGAGGTGCTCGAGGTGAAGAAGTGCTACGACGGCTCGCTCAAGGCGAAGCGCGTCAGCTGCCCTGCCAAGCCCGCCAAGCGCCGCTGACGCTCGCCCGTCAATGCAGGCCGGGACCTCCATGCTCGTCGTCTTCGACGTGGACGGGACCCTCTGCGACACGGAGGCCGTGGACGACGACTGCTTCGCGCGGGTCTGCGCGGAGCGGCTCGGGCTCCACGCCCTCCCTGCCTGGAGTGACTTCGCCGAGGTCACCGGGGGCGCCATCCTGACCGAGCTCTGGCGCCGCGTCCACGGCCGGCCGCCGAGCGCCGAGGAGAGCGCCGGCTTCGCCGAGCGCGAGGCGCAGGTGTTCGAGCAGGAGCTGGCGCGCGCCCCGCAGCGCTTCGCCGCGGTGGCTGGCGCGGGGCCGCTGCTGGCGCGGCTCGGCCCTCGCCACGCCATCGCCACCGGCGGCTGGCGCCGCTCCGCGGAGCTCAAGCTGGCCGCCGCGGGGCTGCCGGCCGAGGGGTTGCTGGCGACCGCGGAGGACAGCGCCGAACGGGTTCGCCTCTTCGCCCTCGCCCGCGAGCGCGGAGAGGCCCGTCTGGGTGAGCGCTGCGCTCGCGTCGCCCTGGTCGGCGACGGCCTCTGGGACGCCCGCGTGGCGGCGACCCTGGGCTGGAGCTTCGTCGGTGTGGGCCGCGGCGCGCGGGCCGCCAGGCTGCGCGAGGCGGGCGCGGTCGTCGTGGCGAGCGACCTGCGCGAGCCCGAGCTCCTGGCGCCGCTCGGGCTCGCGGCCTGACCCGCCGCTCAGGCGAAGCGGATCACCTGCTTGATCCCCTGCGCGCGCCCGAGGAGGAGCTCGCGGTAGCGCTCGGGCGCGTGCCTGCCGCTGATCAGGCGCGCCATCGCCTCGGGCCAGCGCTGGCGGAAGCGCATGAGGTCGCGGAGCGCGGCCTCGAAGGCCGGCGCGTCCGCGTTGACGGTGCCGATCACCGCCTGGTTCGCCAGCGTCAGCTGCCGCATCAGCGTGTCGGCCTCGACGGGGATGGCGGGCAGGACGGGCGGGATCCCGGTGAAGACGAAGACCGCGTTCGGCGCGAGCAGGCGCATCACCGCGAAGGAGATGCTCGCCACGCCCACCGCCTCGTAGACCAGATCGATGGGGCCGGTCTCTCGCGCGAGCGCCTCGGGGCTCACCACCTCGCTGGAGAGGTAGCGCGCGCCGCAGGCCTCGACCAGCGCGGCCTTCGGGTTCGGCGCCGGCGAGCGCGAGTAGACGAAGGTGCGGAAGCCGTGCTCGAGGAGGAGCATGGCGCCCAGGCTCCCCACCGGCCCGGCGCCGAGGACGAGCGCGGTCTTGCCCTCGCCGCGGCGCTCGGCCGGCGCCTCCGCCGCCACCCAGGGGAGCCGCTCCTGCACGCGGTAGGCTTGCGCCAGGCCCTTCTCGGCCACGGTCAGCGGCTCGACCAGCACGGCGAGCTCGCGCAGCTCCGGCGGCGCGCGGTAGAGGAAGCCCTCGTCCTCGACGAAGGCCTCGGTCATGAAGCCGTGCGCCTCCTTGATCCCGCGCTCGCTGAAGTCGCCGGTCGCGCAGAAGTCCTGCCGCCCGGCGCGGCAGGGCGCGCAGCGCGGGTGCGGGCAGGGCCGCCGCACGCTCGGCACCACCAGGTCGCCCGGCCGGAGGCGCGTCACCGCGCGGCCCACCTCGAGCACCTCGCCCAGGCACTCGTGCCCGAGGACCAGGTGCGCGTCGCCCGCAGGCGGGGTGCCATAGGCGAAGGTGCAGATCTCGCGGTCGGTGCCGCAGACGCCGACCTCGAGGGTGCGGATCAGCACCTGGTGCTCGCCGGTCAGGCGCGGCGCCGGGTGGGAGAGCATCGTCACCTCGCGCCGCGCGGGGATGACGCCGATCGCTCGCTGGGTCTCGCTCATCGGGCGCATCCTACACCAGCGGCGCGCCCGGTGCCGGGGCTCCG
>JAKLHH010000750.1 GCA_022710245.1 Myxococcota bacterium | reverse complement strand
TGCTGCACCTCAACAACGCCTACGCCCTCGACGGGCGCGACCCGAGCTCGGTGAGCGGCGTCTGCTGGGTGCTCGGCCGCTACGATCGCCCGTGGGGCCCGGAGCGGCCCATCTTCGGGACCGTGCGCTACATGAGCTCCGCCTCGACGCTGCGCAAGCTCCGGCTGAAGAAGTACCTGGCGCGGCTCGCGTGATCACCAGCGCTTCCTTCGAACCCCCTGCGGCGGGGATCTCTCGCGCCGGCCCGAGCGGTGCGGTGAGATCGAGGTCGACGGCGGGCCCGTGACGGTGGGCAAGGTCTTCGCGCACGTCGACCGCCACCTGGGGGCGACCGTCGGGGTGGGTCCGAAGCTGCGCCTGCCGCGGGGGGTGAAGAGCGACGACTGGTCCTACAACCGCGTCGTGCATCGCGCGTGGATCGACATCACGAAGGCTCAGCTGAAGGCGGGCGGCACCGTCGAGGGCACCTGCTCGATCGTCGACGCCAGGGGCAAGGTCACCCTCCGCTCTCCGTTCGTCGCGGAGGTCTGCTACACCGACTACTCGAGCTAGCGACGCTGCGAAGCTGTGGTAGCGTCGACCTCCATGGGAGCTGGAACGCGGTGGCTGGCGCTGGCGCCCGGCCTGCTGACGCTCGGGCTGCTGACGCTGGGGCTCGTGCTGCTGACGCTGGAGGCGTGCAGCACGCACCGCGTCGTGCTCGCTCCCGAGACCGGCCCGACCCCGGACGGCCCGGCGCTCTGCCGCTGGGCTCTCGCTGGTGCCTCGGCGCGGGTCTCGGGTGATCCGGCCACCGTCGGACGCGCGGTCCTCGCCGACGCCGTCACGACCGGCGACGCCGCGCTGGTCGCCTGGCTCAAGAGCGACTCGTCGTCGCCCGACCTCGTGTGGGCGCGTCAGGTGCCCTTCGATCTGTCGCTGGAGGCGACGGCGCACGTGGCGCTCCGCGGCCTGGACGCCTACGGCCCGCTGAGCCGTGTCATCCTGCTGCGCAGCCCAGATCGCGTGGCGGTCGCGGCCTGGAACGAGCAGGCGTGCACGCTGCGCCCGCTGACTCTCGACGGCGCATCGAACGGGGTTCAGGTCACGGTCGACGCGCGGCCCTGCCTCGGCGGCGCGGCGTCGACGACGGCCGGACCGGGCATCGGCTTCGACCTGTTGCTGAGCAACGAGCTGAACGGGTTCGATACCCTCGTGCAGCTCCCCGTCGATCCCTCGGGCACCCCGCAGGGGCCGGGGACGGTGCTGCCCGGCAGCGTCAGCGCGGGCCGGACGGCCGCCGCGCGCGTGGTGCTCGCGGATCGCTCGGCGCTGATGGTCACAGGCGAGCTCAGCGCACCTCGCGGGCGCATCCTCGCCCAGCACCTCCGCGCGGACGCCGCTCCGCTGGGCTCCGCGCGCCAGGTGGCCGACGGCGTGGAGGAGACGACGTTCTCCGCCGCGGCGGTCGCGGAGGGCGCCGTGATCGTCTGGTCCATCCTGGATGCCGAGCACAAGCCGACGCAGATCCAGGTGGGGGCGGTCGACGGTGAGGGCCGCCTGCGGCGCGATCCCGTCACGGTCACGGCGGAGGCTCCGGTGACGCGGCTCCATCTCGCGGCGGACGACGCTGGCGGCGCGCTCGTCGCGTGGGTCTCGAAGGGGCCCGACCGGGGCTGGATCCACGCGCTCGCGCTGACCACGAACGGCGTGCCGCGCGGCCCGGCGATCGCGACCGACCCGCCGCTCGTCGGCGCCGGGTACGCGGACACCGTCCGCGTGGTGGCGAGCAAGGGCCGCGCGCTGGTGCTGCTCCAGGCCGGGAGCTCGAAGACGCCCGACGCGATCTACGCCGCCCCCCTCGTCTGCCAGCCGTGAGCGCGGCGGCTCCTCGAGTGAACCGAGATGCCCGGGCGCGCCTCGAGCTGATGCTCCTCCCCTCTTCGTGGTTCTTTCCCTGGCACCGGGTGAGACTTCGAGTAGCTTTTGGCTCGAGGGCCAAGCCCGTCGACGCCGAGCACCTCCAGCGAGCGCTCGCGGCCGAGAGCGGGGATCCGGAGGAGACGTGACCATGAGCACCGAGGCCATCACCACCGCGATCAGGGAGTACTTCCGGGGCGAGCGAGTCGAGATGTTCGCCATCCTCGGCGGCTCGCTCGCGCTGGTCGTGCTCGCGGCGGTGCTCTACCTGGCGGTGCGCGACGGCTTCGCGCGCGGGTTTGGCGTCACCGCGCTGCTCATCGCGGGCCTGCTCTCGTCGACGGCGGTCTCGCTGCTACGCCGCGACCCGCCGCACGAGGCGCGGCTGGTCGCGGCGGTGCAGGGCGGCGAGAGCGGTGCAGCGCTCGGCGCCGAGGCAGTCCGGATGGGGAAGGTGATCGCGAACTACCCCTACTACCGGTACGCCGCGCTGGCGCTGGGGGTGCTGGGGCTGGTCGCCGTGGCGCTCACGCGCCGGGGCTGGGTCAGCGGAGTCGCGGCGGGGCTGCTGCTCCTCGTCGTGGCGCAGCTCGCCATCGACCACTACTCGGAGCTGCGCGCGACGCGCTACGCGGCGCAGATCGGGAGCGGCGTCGGCAGCCTCTGAGCGTCAACCACCGTCGCGGACCCTGCTCGCGTCCTGCGGACGCTCCGCGATGTGTGCAACCGGGAGCGCCTCGCGGCTGCGCCGCGCGATCCGCTTCGTCTTCAGAGACCACCCCGAGCTCGCCCGCCAGGCCGGCTCCGACTACGAGCGCCGGCAGCGCGCCGCGCGCCGCAGGAGCGCCGCTCAGCCCGCGGGGGAGGTCGAGGTCGAGCGGCCCGGCGCGGTCGACTGACCCTCAGCGGGCGAGCAGCCCGCCAGGGCTGATGGCGAAGCGGCGCGAGCCGCGGTACATAGCGAGCATGGAAGCCTATCCCTTCGAGGCGCCGGTCGCGGTCCGCTACAACGACGTCGACTCCTACGGCCACGTCAACAACGCGGTCTACGTGAGCTACCTCGAGGAGGCGCGGGTCGCCTTCTTCCGCGACGTCATCGGCGTCCGCGGCGCGACCGACTTCGGCTTCATCGTCGCGCGCGTGGAGGTCGACTACCTGCGCCCGCTGCAGCTCTTTGACGCTCTCCGCGTCGGGCTCCGCGTCGAGGCGATCGGCCGCACCTCCTTCAGCTTCGCCTACCAGCTCGTGGTCGGCGAGGAGGTCGTCGCCCGTGGCCGCAGCGTGCAGGTCAGCTTCGACTATGAGCAGCAGCGCAAGGTGCCCGTGCCGGACACCCTTCGCGAGCGGCTGCTCCCCTACCGGTAGGCCTTGTCCCCGTTCAGTTCGTCGGCGCGTAGGCGCGCTGGATCGCGGCCTCGATGGCGCGCGCGCTGGCCGCGACCGGCTCGACGGGGCGTCCCGTGCAGAAGGCGACGTCGCGCAGGGCGGCGTGGTCGAGCGGGTTGCTCATCGCCAGGATCAGGGTGGGCCCTGCGCAGTGGATGGGGAGCGCCGAGGTCGCCAGCGCGAGCTGCCTCGGGATCAGCGAGACGACCATCTCGTCGAGGGGGAGGTCGTCGAGGTCGATGCTGGGCACCCCGGCGGTGCGCGCGACGACCGCGAGGAGCGCCTCCTCCGCCACGATCCCGCCGTGGACGAGCAGTGAGAGGAGCGAGGTCCCCGCCTCCGTCGCGTGCGCCAGGGCCAGCGCCTGCTGCTCCGGCGAGACGAGCTGCTCCTCGACGAGCGCGGCGAGGAACCGTCGCTCCGTGGTCAGCCGGATCGCGGCGGCGCCAGGCGGCGCGCAGCGGACCCGTGCGATCCTGAAGGAGGCAGGCGGCGAAGACGAGCGCTCGTGGCGTGCCAGGTCGGCGAGCTCCGCGCAGCCATGCTCCTGCGACTCGACGCGGGCCGCGGGCAGGAGCCCGGCCGTCGAGGGCGCGTCGTCCTCGACGCCGGCCGGTCCGAGCCGCGCCGAGAGCTCGAGGAGCCTGGCCCTGGCCGCGACGTGAGCCGGGTCGAGCTCGAGGACCCGTCGCAGCACGGCGGCCTCCTCCCGGCGGCGCTCCACGCGTGCATGCGCGGCCGCCAGGCGGGTGAGGTGCCGGAGCGCGTCGTGGCGCAGGCCGAGGAGCGCGTAGAGGTCCGCGAGGTGGCTCACGACCTCCAGCGCGCCGGCGTCGACCCGGAGCGCGCGCTCGAAGATCGCGATCGCCTTCGCGTGGAAGCCCTGGCTCGCGTAGAAATCGCCCAGCCTGCCGAAGACGTCGACCGCGGCGGCAGGCCGGCACACGCTCACGAAGAGCTCGCCGATCTTGAGCCAGATCCGGGAGTCGAGTGGATCCTCCTCGACGAGCTTGAAGTACTCGTCGAGGGCGGCGCGGCGCTGCCCTCGGCGCGCGAGCGCCTGGGCCACGGCGACGACCTGGTGCCTGTCGAGCTTGCCGTCCACGGTCCGTCAGGGCCCGAGCCTGAGCAGGAAGATGTCGCCGCTCCCGGCGCCGCCCAGCACGCTGCCCCCGAGGTCAGCGGGCCCGGTGAACTGCCCGGTGACGACGAAGCTCGAGGCGCTCGCCGCGATGCCCAGCCCGGCGTCGCTGGACGCTCCGCCGAGGACCTTCGACCAGCGGTGCCCGCCGCTCCGGTCGAAGCCGGCGAGGGCAGGGAGGAGCGCGAGGAGGAGGGGGAGCGGGGGCCTCATGCGACTCCTTCAGTATGCCAGAGTTCGAGGGAGAGGAGCCCGACTTCGCCCGGCGGTCGGCTGCCTCCGGGCGGGAGCTCGTGCTAGACACAATGCCGTTCACTTAGCACCCCTCCGACGACGATTGAGGGGGTAGTTGCTCATCTTGATCTTCACCGCTCGTGGGTAAACGCGGTCCCGTCGGAGA
>JAKLHH010000075.1 GCA_022710245.1 Myxococcota bacterium | reverse complement strand
CCTGGCGCCAGAGACGCACGACGCGCTTGACCTCCCGGGGCAAGAAGAACATGTGCACCCGGGTCAGCGCGCGCGGCCTCCCCAGCCGCTCCCAGAGCCCGAGCGAGAGGTCGACGACGGCCCGCCAGCGCCAACCGCGGGGTGGCCGCGGCCCCGTGTGCACAGCCCATTGCTTCCCGTCCACGATGCCGAAGGGGCCTGCATCGCGGACCTGGGTCAGCTGGCAGGAGAGGGTGTCGGTCGCACAGACCAGCACCGGCCGTCCGCAGCCCACCCGCCGCCAGCCGCGGTAGGCGATATGCACCATCTCGTCCGTGAACCTCCCCCCGCAGGCGAGGGTGCCCGAATTGGATCCGTCGTTGGGGAAGTAGTAGGAGAGCCTCCCCGTGTCCAGGTTGACCAGCTGCAGCAGCACGATCGCCAGGATCTCCATGTCACCCTCCCGCTCCCGGCCGGGATCCGGCCTCTGGTCGGTCGTTGCACGGGCGGCTCGGCTGCCGCCCACCCAAAAGACCGAAGTCTAGGAGGTCGCCAGCCCTCCCTCAAGGAAGGAATTCGCCCTTCATCGCGGAGCCTCCGAAGGAGGCGAGCAGGGCGAATTGCGGCGTCTCATCCCGGAGCGGCCGGAGGCCGCGCGGACCCGCAATTCGCCCTGGAGGCTCCGCGATGGAGGGCGAATTGCTTCACCTGGGTTATGTCCGGTGATCTTTATTCTTTTCGTGAGGGACCGGGTGGGCGGGTGCGGCTCGGATCAGCGGATCATGAACGCGCGGACGGCAAAGCGAGCCTGGCGGCCTGGCACCTTCTCCGGGTTGAGCAGGCGCACGTGGGCGAACCACTGTGCCGGCTCGAGCGTGGCGGCGGCCTCGTGGACCAGGGTGATCGGCGAGGTGGATCCGACCTGCTTGGCCACCGCGGTGCCGTGGTGGGGACAGGTCCCCGTGCCGAGCGCCAGCTCCAGCTCGAAGCCCGCGCCCGTAAAGGAGAGGATCCCGAGCACCCGCTTGACCCCCGCCGGCATGTCCCAGTGGTAGCGGAGGTGCTGCTCCTGGTAGCCAGCCGGCGGCACGACGATCTCGCCGTCGCTCCCGTTCTTGAAGAAGACCTCGGAGCCCTGGTTCAGGACCACCACCGGGAGGGTCGCCAGCGCGCGAGCGTCGCCAGGACGCGTCAGCGCGAGCTGATGAAGCCCATCGGACAGGCGGGAGGTGTCGAGCCTGCCCTTCCCGGCTGCCAGGACGACCGGGGGCTGGCCCGGCACGCGGAGCTCCAGACCGTCGCCGACGACCTCGATGGGGACCACCCCGGAGATCACGTCGAGCGGGCGAGGCGTCCGGAAGCCGGGCGCCGCGGCGGGCCCGGCCGCGCTGCCGCTGCCTGCTCCGGGCGCGCTGCGCCCCGAGCAGGAGCCGCCGAGGCCCAGCACGAGGCCCAGCAGGACAAGCCAGGGTCGGACCTCGCGCCTGGTGGTCGGGCTCATGGCTTCTGGGGCGACTGACTGAGGGCGTCCATCGGCGGGGTGTCCTCGCGGTGAGGCGAGCCGCCGCTCGGCGTCTCCTCCGCCGCCAGCGCCACCGAGCTGGTGGAGAGCACGGGGGCGGCCATGATCTCCTCGCCGTCCATCATCCGCACGATCCGCCAGAGGGTGTCGCGGATGTTCTCCTGCTCGGCCGGGGAGAGCACCGAGAGCCGCTCGGCGAAGCGCTCCTGCAGCGGCGAGGGGGCCTGGTCGATCAGCGCCCGACCCGCCGACGTGATCACCACCGTGACCAGCCGGCGATCGTTCGTGCTCCGCTCGCGGGCGACCAGCTGGCGCGCCGCCAGCCGATCGATGATGCCGGTGATGGTCGCCTGGCTGAGCGCGACCTCCTTGGCGAGCTCGCTGGGGGTCATCTTGCCGCGCACCCCCACGGTGCGCAGGCAGACCAGCTGCGGCCCGGTGAGCCCGAAGGTGTGCGCCAGGTGGCGGCTGTGGAGATCGATCGCCCGGGTGATGCGGCGGAGCGAGCGGAGGATGTCCTCCTTGACCTCGGGAGCTGTGCTCGTGGCTGTGGTCGACATGGTTCCTGCGGAAGGATCGTTGTGCGCGCCATGATGCAGCAGGGCCCGCGGCGAAGCAACCCAGGACGCACACGATGTGAGCCCCGGCGAGAGCCGGCGCCCGGCTCAGCTCGCCTGGGCGGTCAGCCAGCGGAGGAACGCGGGGTCGCGGCGCCAGACGAGGAGCAGCGCCTCCTCCTGGATGCGTGCGAGGTAGCGTGCGCGGCCAGGGCCAGCGAGCAGACGATCGAGGTACAGGCGGCCCGCCGAGAACGGGCGGTTGAGCCGCGCGAGGGTGCAGGCCAGCTGGTAGGTGCCCTCCGCCCCTTGCGGCCGCAGCGCCAGGCACTTCTGCAGCTCGGACATACGCCCTCCGTCGCTGGCGTGAGAATGACAGCTGGCCGATCGGCGAGCAAGAAAACACGCGGTGGCGGCCGCGTGACCGGAGTGTGACGGCGGCCACGCTGATCCCGGCGCTCGACGGTGCGCGCGTTTGACACCCTTCGGCGCGGGCCGCTATGCTCGTCTCATGCGCGCTGCCACGGCCACCGCCACCGTCGAGGAGCTCCGCCCAGCGAGGGCTCGCCCGCCGGTGCTGCCGCCTCGCCCCGCGGGCGCTCGCCCGGTGATGGCGCCTCGCTGGCGACCGGCGCGCTGGCTGCTGCTCGCCGCGCTCCTCCTCGGGCCCGCCTGCCGGGTCGGCACCGGCGGCCCCGCCGTCAGCGACGACCCCGGCCTGCAGCTGAAGTACGAGACCGCCCTGCAGGCGCTCGCGGACATCGAGCGGTCGAAGCGCACCAAGCACGACGTCTACGCGGACTGCAAGACCGCCGAGATGCTCTTCTACCGCGACCTGCGCAAGCTCGAGGCGCCGCCCGCGCAGCGCCTGCTCAAGGACCTGCAGACGGCCTGCCGCGGCGTGACGCCGCCGTGACGCGCTCGGCGCGTGCCTGATCGGAGGAGAGTTCGATGCAGCGAGTAGCACCGAGAGCTCTGCCGCCACCGGAGCGGCTGCCGCGAGGCGAGCGACGCTTGCTGACCTGCGCCGCGCTCGCCCTCTGCGTCGCCGCCGTCGGGTGCGGCGGCGAGACCGAGGTGCGGATCACGGCCGACCGCACCACGATCAGCGCCGGCGGGCTCGAGGCCGCCACCATCACCGCCCAGGCCCTGCTCAGCGGCTCGCCCGTCAAGGCGGGCACCACCATCTCCTTCGAGACGACGGGCGGCAGCTTCGACTCGGCCAGCGGCCCGACCAGCGCCACCCGCTCCGCCGACGGTCAGGGCGTGGTCTCGATCAAGCTCTACAGCGCGCCGACGCAGGGCTCGGCCACGGTGACCGCGAGCTTCAGCGACGAGGTGAGCGGGCTCAGCGCCACCTCCTCCATCAGCATCACCTTCGGGCCGCCCTCCGGCGGCGAGACCCCGGTCGACGGCACCTTCCGCCTGGTCTGCGACGCGGTGAACATCGGCGCGCTGCGCGAGCCGGTCCCCGACCTGCAGGTGACCTGCCAGCTCTCGGCGCTGACCCGCACCGGCCAGACCATCAAGGCGTCCGCGCTGACCCCGCAGTTCCTCACCGAGGCGGGGAGCTTCACCACCCAGGACGACACCGCGACCGGCGAGCGCGTCTTCCTCTACAGCCCCAAGGGCGGCACCTCGGCGCCCAAGGACGTGCCGCCCGACGCCAGCCTCGCCGAGCCGAGCTACAACGACAAGAACGGCAAGGTCCGCAACCCGCGCGACGGGCTGGTCACGCTGGTCGCGGTGGTGCAGGGGGAGGAGGCCTTCACCGACACGAACGGCAACGGCAAGTACGATCAGGGCGAGCCGTTCGTCGACGCCGCCGAGCCCTTCGTCGATCTGAACGACAACGACCAGTGGGACGCCGACGAGAAGTACCTCGACGTCAACGGCAACGGGAAGTGGGACGCCGCCAACGGCAAGTGGGACTCCTCGACGAAGATCATGGCCATCTACAAGATCCTCTGGACCGGCGGGCTCGACTCCTCGTCGAAGACGAGCCGCATCGACCGCGGCAACACGGCCATCGCCAAGGGCGGCAAGACGGAGCTCACCGCCTACGCGCTCGACGTGAACGGCAACCCGGTCGCCGCCTTCCAGAAGAACTCGGACCAGCTGGAGTGGACGCTCACCTCGGCGGGCGACGCGTCCGCCAGCGGCGAGGCCACCCCGCCGCTCGACCAGGCGCTCGGCTTCGACTTCGACAAGGCCGCGAGCAGCGAGCGGAAGCGGTGGAAGATCCTCGCCAACTCCTTCACGGCGGTGGGGCACAAGCTGACCATCGAGGACTCGAGCTCGACCGACACCGACCCGCCGACGAGCTGGTCGGTGACGGTGAAGGCCTACGTGACGCCGGGCCCCAGCACCCAGGGCGGCTTCCTCGAGCAGCTCACCGAGGTCCTGGCGGACAAGGTCGAGGGGACCTGCGACTGACCGCTGCCCTTCCCCCTCTGCGGCCTCGCCGGAGCGAGCCTGTCTGAGGCGGCCCAGCGCCGCCTCAGCGGTCGACGAAGCGCGAGAGCTCGTCCTCGAAGAAGAGCCATCCAGCTGCCGCCACGAGTCCAGCCCCGCAGCAGACGGCCGAGAGGAGCAGCGGCGCGTCGTGGTCGCCCAGCGCCAGGCTGAGGATGGCCATCGCTCCCCCCAGCGCCGCCACCAGACCGTCGAGCCCCGCCAGCCAGCGCCGCGGCTCGGCCAGCCGCCTGCGGACGAGGTAGGCGAAGATGAGCCCGAGCCCGCCCGCGGCGGTGGCCAGGCCAAGGAGCCCCCGCACGAGCAGCCCGACGTGCCCCGACAGTCGCGCCTCGCGCTCGGCCCGCTCGGCCGCGGCCCTGGCCATGGCAGCGGCCCGGCCGTCGGGGGGCGCCTCGCCGGGCAGCGCGCGGCGGAGCTGCTCCTCGAGCTCGGCGCGCTCGCTCGCCCGCCAGCGCGAGCGCTGCACCAGGTCCCCCACGCCGAGGGCGAGCCCGGTGATGGGCGCGACGAGCGGCAGGTAGAGCTGGCCGAGCAGCCAGGGCAGCCCGAGCAATACGGTGACCAGCAGACTCCGCACCGCGACCCCGCCGCTACCTGGCCCGGCTCAGAGCCGCACCTGCACGCCCCCGCCGAGGTCGACGACGAAGGTGAGCCAGCGCTTGAACCCGAGGTTCACCCCGCCCTGCACGAAGAGGCCGACGTAGCGGATGATGTCGAAGTGGAGGCCGAGCGCGCTCCGCAGCCCGACGTCGAAGTTGCTGACCGGCACGGCCCCCATGTCCTGGAGGTCGAAGATCACCTGGCCGGTGGCGTAGAACTTCAGCCAGCTGTCCGCGTCCGAGTAGTACTTGATGCCGGGGGCGATGTAGAGGTCGGTGGTCCCGGTGAAGTCCTTCTCCACCGCGAAGCGCACGTCGACGAGGATCTCCAGCTGGCTGGTGATGCCGAAGGACGGCGAGAGCTCGAGCCAGGCCTTCTGCCGGCTGCCGCAGACGTTCTTGAACGCGCCCGTGTCGGTGTAGTCGCCGCAGAACGCGTCGCTGTAGGGCGCGATCACGCGGTAGCCCGTGCCGGCGCGGAGCGAGAGGCCCACCTGGAAGCGGTGGTTCAGGTCCTTCAGCCGGCTCTTGGGCGCCTCCTTCGCTGGCGCCGGCGTTGGCGCGTTCTGCGCCGGTTTGGTAGGCTCGGCAGGTGCCGCCGCGGCCTGGCCTGGCGCCAGCGTCGCGAGCAGGAGGAGCAGCGTGACGTGTCGTCGCATCTCGACCTCCGGCCGTGGGTGGAGCGAGGATAGCTCGCGGCGGGCCTGGGCTGTCAACTGGGTCGCCCTGCTGCTCCTCCTCGCCGCCGCGCCCGCGCCCGCCGAGGCGAAGCAGCGCCCGGCGCTGATCGTCATCTTCAACGGCCTCGGCACCACCGCGAGGGCGCGGGTCTGGGGCCGCGCCCTCGCGGACCACGGCGACGCGCAGCCGAGCCCGAGCGAGGGCAAGTGGCGCAAGCTCCGCCGCGCCTTGCACGAGCTCGACTCCCACGAGCTCCGCAACGTGGAGGTCACGCTGAAGGTCCTCGGCCGCTCCTACCCGGTCAAGGCGGACAGCGAGGGGCTCTTCGCCCTCGACCTCAAGGGCCTGCCGCGCGGCGTCCACTCCGTCGACGCGAGCCTCAAGCGCGACGCCGGCTACCGCACGCAGGTGGGCAAGCTCTTCGTGCTGCCGCAGGCGCCGGGGGTCGCGGTGGTGAGCGACATCGACGACACGGTGCTGCGCACCGGCGTCGGCAACAAGGCGAAGATGCTGAAGGGCGTCCTCACCTCGAACGCGCACGACCTGCGCACCTTCGAGGGGGCGCCGGCGCTCTACCGCGCCTGGTCGAGGCGGGGATATCCGCTGGTCTTCGTCCCGGGGAGCCCGGTCAACCTCTACCCGCGCCTCGGCGAGGGGCTCGCGCTGCTCGGCTTCCCGGCGGCCACGCTGCTGCTGAAGAACCTCGGCCTGGAGAAGGGCGCCGACTCGCTCTTCGAGCAGCGCGCCTACAAGCTGCGGCGCATCCGCGAGGTGCGCGAGCTCCTGCCCGGGTACCACCTGCTCCTGATCGGCGACTCGGGGGAGAAGGACCCCGAGATCTACGCCGAGGTGCGCGGCTGGGACGCGAAGGCGGTGCTGGCCACGATGATCCACCGCGTCACCGGCGAGCCGGCCGCCGCGCCGCGCTTCAAGGACGCGGTGCTCTTCTCCAGCTACCAGGAGCTCGCCCGCGAGCTGGTCAGGCGCAAGCTCCTCGGCGCCGCGGAGGCGAAGCAGCTCGAGGGCGAGGCAGCGCCCGTCAAGGCGCCCGCGCCCGTCAAGGCGCCCGCGCCCGTCAAGGCGCCCGCGCCCGTCAAGGCACCCGCGCCCGTCAAGGAGGCCGTCCGATGAAACTTGCCCTTCATCGCGGAGCGTCCGAAGGACGCGAGCAGGGCAAATTGTTGGTCGCGGCAGCTACGCACCACTGCCCGACGTGTGCGGCGCCGCGACAGTTGTCGCTCGGCGTGCGCGGCGTCGCCTCGCCCGAATTGCGGCGGTCTCATCCCGGAGCGGCCGGAGGCCGCGAGGACCCGCAATTACTGGTCGCGGCAGCTTCGCACGACCGCCCGACCTGTGCGGCGCCGCGACAATTCACGCGCCGCGCGCTCCTCGGCGGCCTGGCCGCGCTCCCGCTCGCCGCGCTGCTGCCCGGCCGCGCCGACGCGCTGGGGCCGCGCTCGAAGCTCCGCCTGGCCCAGCTCGCCTACAGCGGAGGCAACCCGGCGCCGCGCCCGCACGGCCTCCACCGGCTCGCCTGGGAGCTCGACAAGCGGACCAGCATCGACGTCGCGCTGGAGCCGGTCACGCTCCGCGTCGCCGACCGCACCCTCTTCGAGCACCCGTTCCTCTACCTCGGCGGCGACCGCGCCTTCGAGCTCCTCCCCGCGCCCGACCTCGAGCGCCTGCGCAGCTTCCTCGTCTACGGCGGCTTCCTCCTGGTCGACAGCGCCGACTCGCGGCCGGGCGGCGGCTTCGACCAGAGCGTGCGCGCGCTCGCGGCGAGCCTCTTCCCCAGGCAGCCGCTGCGCAAGCTGAAGACCGACCACACCGTCGGCAAGTCGTTCTACCTGCTGGAGCAGCCCGTCGGCCGCGTCGTCTCGGTGCCCTACCTCGAGGGCGTCGAGGTCGACGGCCGGCTGGTGCTCCTCTACTTCCAGAATGACCTCGGCGGAGCGCTCTCGCGCGACGCCTTCGGGCAGTGGGAGTTCGCCGTCTATCCGGGGGGCGACCAGCAGCGGGAGATGGCGGCGCGCTGGGGGATCAACATCGTGATGTACGCCATGTGCCTCGACTACAAGGCCGACCAGGTGCACATCCCCTTCATCCTCAAGCGGCGACAGTGGCAGGTGCGGCCGTAGGACCTCGGGTAGGACCTCGGGTGTAGGACTGCGAGCTAGTCCTGGTTCGCCTCGGCGCGGCGCTTGGCCTCGTGGCGGATGCTGTGCCCGACCCAGTCGAGGATCTTCACGCGGGCGTCGTCGCGATCGCTCGCGTCGACGAGGATGGTGTTCGCGGAGAAGTCGCGCGCCGTCTTGGTGAAGGCGCGCGAGACCGTCCCGAACTGCGCGAAGGCGGGGCCGTCCGCCGCCGACACGAGCGCCGGCGCCGGCGAGCCCGGCGTCACCTCGCTCACGTAGAGGGAGCGCGCGAGGCGCTTGCCGTAGGTGTGGGTGACCTTCTCCTGCGAGGGGACCAGCACCACGTGCAGGACCTTCACGCCCTGCGTCTTCTCGAGCTCGGCCTCGAGCGCGCGCACGCGCCCGGCCGCCGTGGGGTCCTTGCTGTTATAGACGACCTCGCCGAGGAGCGAACGGTCGACGAACATCACCTGGCCCGGGGCGACCCAGGGCTGGCCGCTCTTCTTCGCCGGCACCCCGAGCTGCTCTTTGACCCACGTCGCCCACGCCTTCCCTGCCTCGGGCTTGCCGAGGTGCGGGATCTTGGGCAGCACCGTGTAGGGCCCCTGCAGCGCCTCACCGATGCGGCGCGAGATGGACGTCTTGCCGGCGCCGTCGGGGCCGTCGAAGAAGATCACCACGCCCGGCTTCTGCTCGAGCTTGCCGAGCTTCTCGCGGACGTGCTCGGCCTTCTCGAGGAACTTCGAGTCGGGGACGCTGTGCGTGTTCACCGCGCCCTCGTGCTTGCTGTAGACGCGCGCGTAGTCGCGGACCGCCTCCTCCATCTTGCCGCTCGGGTCCATCTGGTGTGCCTGGACCAGCTTCTCGAGGACGCCCGGGGTGCCCCGCTGGTGCGAGGCGAACTTCAGCGTCCAGGTCTGCTCCTTGAGAGAGATCGGCGCGACGCGCACCTGCTGCAGGAAGGTGGCGGCGCCGGCCGGACCGAGCTTCCGCTCCAGGCGCTTGCCGGTGTGGGACTTGAAGAACTTGGCGGGGTCGAGCTCGCGCGCCAGCGCAGGCGAGGCGAGGCCCAGCGCGAGCACGACCGCCAGCATCGTGGAGAGGTTGTGGGGGCGCATATGGGTCAGCTTTGCACGGGGTGTGCCGGTGCCCGGCTCTGTGATCTCAGGGAGATGGGCACGGTGCCCCCTGCCTGTGGCGGCCTCTCTAGCCAGTGGCGGTGGGTGCCGCGGCCAGGGCATGATGCCGAGGTGCAGAGCCTGCTCCTCACCTGCGACCACCAGGGCGAGCTCCGCTTCTGGGAGATCACCTGGGAGGGCTGCCAGGTGGAGCTCGCGGAGGGCGTGGCCGGCACCGACGGCGACGCAGAGCAGCGCGCCTTTGCCAGTCCCAGCGAGGCGCGGGAGTTCGTCGAGGAGCAGGTAGCCCGACGGCGCGCCGAGGGCTACCACGAGCCGGCCGCACCCACGCCGCCGCCACGCACCGACGACCCGGAGCTGGAGGCGCTGATCGCGCGCGACCCGGGCGACGAGGAGCCCTACCTGGTCTACGCGGACTGGCTGCAGGCGCGCGGCGACCCGCGAGGGGAGCTGATCGCGATCCAGCACGCGCTCGCGCACGGCGGCGGCGAGGAGGCGCGGACCACCGAGGCGCGGCTGCTCGCCGAGCACCCGCGACACCTCCTCGGCGACCTCGGCGCGGCGCCCGAGCTCGCCGAGCTGCGCTGGCGGCTCGGCTTCGTCGAGCACGCGGCGCTCTTCGTCGGCGACCCCGGCTCCTCCTACCTCGACCCGCAGACGCTGCTGCGCAGCTTCCTCGCGCACGCGAGCGCGCGCTTCCTCCGCGAGCTGGTCCTCGTGCCCCGCGGCGAGGAGGAGCAGCTCACGGCGGGGCTCGCCGCCGCGAGCCGGCCCTCGCTGACGCGCCTCCAGCTCGGCGCCCCCTCGCGCCCGGGCGACTGGCTCCTCGACGACGCGCTGCTCGGGTGCTGCCCGCGGCTCGTCGAGCTCGACTGCTTCGCCCACCGGGCGAGGCTGGCGGCAGCAGGCCACCCGGGGCTCCGCCGCTTGCTCCTCGGCGCGCCGCTCGGGCGCGAGCTCCTCGGGGCGCTGGCGGCCTGGCAGCTCCCGGCGCTGGAGGCGCTCGAGCTCGAGCACCGCGGCTGGGACGCGGGCTCGCTCGACGGGGAGTCGCTCACTGCGCTCCTCGCGGGCGACGCGCTCCCGCGGCTGGCGGAGCTCGCGGTCCGCTGCCCGCGCAGCGACGTGGACGGCGCGGTGGTGACGGCGCTGCTCCGCTCCGGCCGCCTGGGCCGGCTGCGGACGCTCACCCTGACCCTGCCGGCCGGCGAGGGCCTGGCGCGGCTCGAGGAGGCGCATCGCCAGCTCGCTGGCGTGCAGCTGCTGCTCGGCGGGGACGGCCTCAGCGACGCCGGGCTCGCGCGGCTCTCGCAGGCCGGCCTGCGGGTCCGGCGCGACGCGAGCGCCGATCACGCGGCCTACCGCCTGCACGCCGCGGACAGCGACGAGGACCAGGACGGCGAGGACGGCGAGGGCGGCGAGGGCGAGGACGAGTGGGACGAGGTGGAGCCGCAGATCAGCGACTACGACCTCGGGCTGCCGCTCGAGGAGGAGCCCGAGGAGGAGGGCGAGGAGGAGCAGGAGCGGCGGGAGGACGACGGGCTCGGCGTCGACCGCGACTGGGAGGCGCCCAAGGAGGATCCCTTCGACGTCGACGAGGGGTGAGTCAGCGCGAGGGGGTCAGCGTGAGGGGGTGAGTCAGCGCCGGGTGACGGCGAGCTCCAGCTTGACGCGGCCGCCGTCGTTGCAGGCGCAGCAGCCCAAGCCGCAGTACGAGCCGGCGTCGAAGTCGACGCGGGTGGCGGTCGTGGTGACCGGCTCCTTCGCGGGCGACAGGCTGTCGAGCTGGACCTCCTTCGACCTCAGCTCGAGCGTCCAGCCGCGCGCCGGGTTGACCTCCACATAGCCCGCGACGTGCGGCCGCTGCAAGGGTCCGAGGCAATCCGCCATCGACTCTCCGGCGACGTGGAGCTGCGGACCGCCGGCGGTGGTGCGCCAGATGAACCACCCGCGGCGGTACGTGTACGGATTGCCGGTGATGCTGCAGGTCTCGCTGAGCACCTCCGGCGGCTTGTCGTCCGCGCCGATCACGCCGTGGAGGACCTGGCGCACCGCCGCGTTCTCGCCAAAGATGCGCAGGTGATCGACGTTCGCCGGTGTGGATGCGAGTGTGAAGGAGGCTCGCACGTCCCAGCACCCCGCGCTGGCCACGACGCAGGGCGGATAGGACGCCTCCACCGCCGCATCGCCCCCGCCCTGCCCCGGCTCGAAGGGGAGCAGGGTGTGACAGCCCTGCAGCGCCAGCAGCCCGACCAGCCACGATACCCAGCTTGTTACGCTCCGCACGATCCCAGTTTAGTCCCCTCGCGCGCGGAGCACCATCGCCTCCTCACCGCATAGCCGCTCCGCCATTCGGGCTCGGCGACGCCGCGCACGCCGAGCGACAATTTGCCCTGCTCGCCTCCTCCGGAGGCTCCGCGATGAAGGGCAAATTCCAGTTCAGTGCTCAGGGAGCGCGTCGCCGCGCGAGGAGCACGAAGCCGAGGAGCAGCAGCGCCGCGAGGACCAGCACCGGCGCGACGACCACGGCCGCGAGGTAGAGGACCGCGTAGGTCGCGCCGAGCGCCGCCGGGAGCGCGCCGACCGCGCCTCCGCTGAAGACCCCCGTGTGCTCGCGCAGGCCGGCGAGGTGCGCCACCGCGAAGAGCAGGACGAGGACGACGGCGCGCAGGAGGAGGCCGCGCGGGGTGAGGAGCTTGCCTGGCCAGAGCCAGCGCCAGCGTCGAGGGCGCGGGCTCCGCGTGGGGCTGGTCGCGTGCTCGCTCACCTCTGACCTCGCGTCAGGGCCACCTGCCAGAGCGGCCCGAGGACCAGCGCGTAGAGGACCACCGCGTCGCCGACCTGGTTGCTCGCGGCGTGGCGGCGCGCGCCGCGCTCCTCGACGGGGAACGCCGCGAAGTCGAGCGAGGTGAGGAGCTCCCGCAGGAAGCCGTCGTCGCCGAAGGCGGCGGCCGCCATCACCGCGAGGCCGCTCGAGCCCGGGCTCGCCTCGAGGACCGGGATCACCGGGCCCGAGTCGATGTCCACCGGCCCGACCCCGCCGACCGGCCACTCGCGCGCGTAGCCGAGCCCGAGGAGGCTCCGCCCCAGCTCGCGCCGCGCGCGGCCGTACTGGTCCTTGGCGAAGCCCGGATCGACGAGCTGCAGGCAGTGGGCGGCCATCCAGATCGAGGATCCCTCGGGCCCATCCTTGCGCGCGCCGTCGTAGCGGAAGCTGGAGATGAGGAGGCCGGTCCGCGCGTCGAGGAGCGACCGACGCGCGCTCGCGACCCAGTCGCGGAGCAGCGCGGAGTGGTCGCTGCCGTCGAGCGCGTCGGCGAGCCGCAGCGCCGCCAGCGCCGCCGCGTTGCAGAAGGTCCAGCACTCGTCGGGGTAGCTCTCCGCGCAGCGCACCGGGCCGCGACCCATGCGCGCCGCGATCTCGCGCACCCGCTCGGCGAGGAGCGGCTGGTAGGCGGCCCGCTCCTCGACCAGCCGCCGCGCGCCCAGCATCAGCGCGATCTCTCCGTCGAGGAAGAGGCTGCGGCCGGGCTGATCGCGGAAGCGGCCCTCGCGCGCGTAGGGCATCAGGAAGAAGAGCGGGCCCTCGTCGCGCTCGAGGCGGAGCGTCTCCTCGATGATCTGATCGATGACCGCGAGGTGGCGGGGGCGCTCGGCGGGCTCGCGCAGCGCCAGGTTCGCCAGCGCGAGGACCAGGAAGGTGCGGCCCATGAAGTCCCACTCCGCGTTGCTGCGCCGCATGCGCGCCAGCTCGCGCCGGCGGAGCTCGGGGTCGGACCAGAGGCGGAGGTGGCGGGCCGCCAGCGCGCGGGCCCGGGGGGCGACGCCGTGCTCGCTGCGGCAGGCGCCGAGGGCCGGCCGGAAGAGGAGGTGCAAGCAGGGGAGCCAGAGCGCCGTCGCGAGCAGGAGCGCCAGGCCTCCGAGGAGGACGCGCCGCCCGCGGGTCACGCCCTCCCCGCGGAGGGCCGCGGCGAGGCCAGGCTGCGGGCTGCTGGAGGTGCTCATTGGTAGAACCTACTCCTTTATCCTGCGCCACTGCCAACGCAGGTGAGTAAGTCCCCCTTTCAAACCGTGCGTGCGGTTTTCCCGCACACGGCTTACCGGTGGCCTCTCGTACGTCAGCATT
>JAKLHH010000749.1 GCA_022710245.1 Myxococcota bacterium | reverse complement strand
GGAGGAGGGCGAGTGCCAGGCAGCGCGCCATCGGCCGGAGCATAGCCGCTGCCGATGAATAGCTCCAGCCCTGGATGAGGGGCTCCGTGGGCACCGCTGCCCGAAAAAAGGACGCAACCTCCGGCGTCGGCCAGACGATAATCTGACGGCCTGAGGAGGACGGACAGGGATGGCCGAGGAGCAGCGACCGGGCGGGGAGCCCACCGAGCCGCCGAGCGAGAAGCGGCTGCGCGACGCGCGGCTGCGGGGCGAGGTCGCGCGGAGCCGCGAGGTCACCTCGGTCGCGGTCTTCCTGGCGGCCGCGGGGGCGCTGACCTGGACCTGGACGCTCAGCGTCGGCGAGCTGCGCGGGGCGCTCGCCGCGGGGCTGCGCGGGGCGGTGACGCTGACGCCCTCGCCGGCGGCCGCGCTCGACGCGGGCCTGCGAACGCTCCTCCTGGCCTCGCTGCCGGTGCTCCTCGCCGCCACCCTGGCCGCGCTGGTGGCGACCTTCGCGCAGGTCGGCCCGCTCTTCACGCTGCAGCCGCTCCGGCCGTCGCTCGGGCGGCTCGATCTCCTCCGCAACGCGCGCCAGGTGCTCGGCAAGCCCGCGGCCTTCGAGCTCGCCAAGACGACGGTGAAGCTCGCGGCGATCGGCCTGGTCGCCGCGCTCGCGCTCCGTGACCGGCTCCCCGAGGTGCTGGCCACGCTGGGGGCGCCGCCCGAGGCGCTGCTCGGGGCCGTGGCGAGCTGCCTCGGCGCGGTCGCGGTGCGAGTCGGGCTGGTCGCCGCGGTGATCGCCGCCGCGGATCTGCTCTATCAGCGCCACGCGCACCGCAAGCGCCTGCGCATGACGCGCGTCGAGGTGCAGCGCGAGGCGAAGGAGAGCGAGGGTGATCCGCAGCGCAAGGCCGAGCGGCGGCGGGCGCACCAGGAGCTCCTCGAGCACCGCATGCTGGCCGCGGTGGAGACGGCGGACTGCGTGATCATCAACCCCGACCACGTGGCGGTCGCGCTGCGCTACGACGAGGAGAAGATGGACGCGCCGCGGGTCGTCGCGCGCGGCCACCGCCTGCTGGCGGCGAAGATCCGCGCCATCGCCAGGCAGCGCGGGATCCCCATCGTCCGCAACGTGCCCCTGGCGCGGGCGCTCGTCGAGCTCGAGCTCGATCAGGAGATCCCGGCGGAGCTCTACGAGGCAGTGGCCGAGGTGCTGCGCTTCGTCTACGAGCTGGGCAAGCGGTGAACCCACGATCGGCGAATCTGGCGGACCCTCCGTATCGTCGCTTCGACGCTCTGTTTCACTGGGATGATTAGCTGCCTGGATGAGCGGGACCGAAGCGGCCTCACGGCTCATCCGCCTCCTCCGCTGCCGGGGGCGTGCTACCATGCCGGCCCCGAGGACCGATGGCCGAGCCCGAGACACTGATCGACGTCGCCGTCTTCCTGCCGCTGCCCACCACGCTCACCTATCGCGTGCCGACGGCGCTGCTCCCGCTCGCGCGGCGCGGCTCCCGGGTGCTGGCGCCGGCCGGGGGGCGGACCGTCGTGGGCCTGGTCGTCGGGCCGGGGCAGCAGGGCGAGCTCTCCGCCGACGCGATCAAGGACGTCCAGGAGGTCCTCGACGCGGAGCCCGCGTTCTCCCCGGACCTCCTCGAGCTCGTCCTCTGGACCGCGCGCTACTACATGGCCCCCCCCGGCGAGGTGGTGCGGACGGCGCTCCCGTCGGTGCTGCACGCGCGAGAGCGCCAGCTCCTGCGGCTCACCGAGGAGGGCGAGCGGATCCTCGCGGCGCAGCGCGCGGTGCTCCGGTCGCAGGACGACGACGTCGACCCGTCGGCGCTCGAGCTCCTCGAGCGCCTGGAGAAGAAGGGCGGCACGCTCCCCCTCGGCAGCCTGGTCGCCAGGGGGCGCGGCGCCGGCGCGCTCGGCCGGCTCCTCGCGCGCGGGCTGGTGACCCAGACCCTGCACCGGCAGGCCCCCTCGAAGACGCGCACCGACCTCGCGCTCGAGCTCCTCGAGCGGCCCGACGAGAAGCTGCTCGCCCGCGCCAGGCACCAGCGCCTGCTGGTCGAGGCGCTCGCCGAGCGCGGCGGCCGCGCCCGCCTCGGCGACCTGCCGGGCAAGCGCGACTCCCTGCTGCAGGCCGCGCGCGCGCTGGCCAGGCGCGGGGCGCTGCGCCTCGAGCCGATCGAGATCCCTCGCGACCCCTTCGAGGCCGAGCCGGTGGAGGTGGATCGCCCGCCGCAGCTCACCGACGAGCAGGAGCGGGCGCTCGCCGAGCTCCTCGAGGCGAACCGCCGCGGCGGCTTCGCCTCCTTCCTGCTCCACGGCGTCACCGGCAGCGGCAAGACCGAGGTCTACCTGCGCCTGATCGCGCAGAACATCGAGCTCGGGCGCGACGCGCTGGTGCTGGTCCCGGAGATCTCGCTGACGCCGCAGCTCGCGGCGCGCTTCCGCGCCCGCTTCGGCAACCAGGTCGCGGTGCTGCACAGCGGGCTCACCGACGCCGAGCGCTACGGTCAGTGGCGGCTGATCCGCTCCGCGCAGGTGCGCATCGTGGTGGGCGCGCGCTCGGCCGTCTTCGCGCCGCTCGCCCACCTCGGCGTGATCGTCGTCGACGAGGAGCACGACACCTCCTTCAAGCAGGCCGAGGGCGTGCACTACAACGGCCGTGACCTCGCGCTGGTCCGCGCCAAGCAGGCGGGCGCGGTGGTGGTGCTCGGGTCGGCGACGCCCTCGCTGGAGAGCTATCGCGGCGCCCTCCAGGGCCGCCTGCGGCTCCTCGAGCTCCCTCACCGCGCCACCCCGCGGCCGCTCCCCGAGGTGCGCCTCGTCGATCTGCGCACCTATCGCACCGGCCCGGACGGCATCCTCAGCGCGCCGCTCGCCGACGCGCTCCTCGAGACGCTGGAGCGCGGGGAGCAGGCGATCCTCTTCCTGAACCGGCGGGGGTTCTCCAGCTTCGTGCTCTGCCGCGCCTGCGGGCAGCCCTTCCGCTGCGAGCACTGCTCGGTGACCCTGACCTACCACCGCAGCCTCGAGCGGCTCCTCTGCCACTACTGCGGCTACTCGATCGCGGTGCCGAAGACATGCCCCGCCTGCACTGCCGAGCGGATCGCGCTCCTCGGCCTGGGCACCGAGCAGGTGGAGACCTTCCTCGCCGAGCGCTTCCCGGGCGCCCGCATCGCGCGCCTCGATCGCGACACGGCGACCAGCCACGGCATGCGCGCGATCCTCTCCAGGGTCGGCCGTCGCGAGGTGGACATCCTCGTCGGCACCCAGATGGTGACCAAGGGCCACGACTTCCCGCACGTGACGCTGGTCGGGGTCATCTGCGCGGACCTCGGGCTGCACTTCCCCGACTTCCGCAGCGCCGAGCACACCTTCCAGCTGCTGACCCAGGTCGCCGGCCGCGCCGGGCGAGGCGACCGGCCGGGGCAGGTGCTGATCCAGACCTACAGCCCCCAGCACCCCAGCCTGCTCGCCGCCAGCGCCCACGACTACCGCGCCTTCTACGAGGCCGAGGTGGGGAGCCGCCGCGAGCTCAACTACCCGCCCTTCGCCTACCTGGCCGCCCTGCGCCTGGACGGCGCCGATGCCTCGGCGGTGGCGCTCGCGGCGCAGCGCCTGGCCGACCACGGGCACCGGCTCCTCGCGGGCTCGAGCGAGGTGCTGCTCCTCGGGCCGGCGGAGGCCCCGATCCAGCGCCTGAAGGGGCGGTCGCGCTGGCTGCTGCTCTGCAAGGCCTCCGAGCGCCCGCCGCTGCGGCGGCTCCTCGACGCGCTCGTCGCCGAGCAGGTCGCCCCGCCGAGCGCCGTCCGCGTCACCGTCGACGTGGATCCGCTGTTCATGCTGTAGTACCCTTCGGTCCGTGCCGACCATCCTCATCATCGCGAGGCCCTACGACGCCGAGCTGATGCGGCGCATGGTCGTGGAGGCCGGCTACGAGGCCGAGATCGCGGACTGGGGCAGCAACGGCTGCGAGCGCGTCGAGCAGCTCCACCCGGCCGCGGTGGTGCTGAGCACCCGGCGGGCCGAGGAGGAGAGCCACCTCTTCCTGGCCGGGCTCCGGGTGGGCGACCACGGCCACACGGTCCCGGTGCTGGTGGTGAGCGAGCCAGGCTCGCGCGTCACCACCCCCACCCAGGCCCGCGATCTCGGCGCCGATCGCCTGTTGCTGAGGCCGCTCGACGCGGCGGCGCTGGTCGCCGTGCTGGGGGAGCTGGTGGGCGCCTCCGCCCCCGCGGCGGCCGCCCCGGCCGATCCCGCGGGCCAGCCGGCCGCAGCCGAGGCGCAGGCCGCCTCCGCCCCGCCAGCCGCGCCCGCGCCGGAGGGCGGGCCGGCGCAGCAGGCCTCGCTCGCGCTGGCGCGGACGGGCGATCTGTGCCAGCTCGATCTCCCGCACCTCCTCGCGCAGGTGCAGCGCACCGGCTTCACGGGCAGGCTGCGCGTGACCCGCGGCGAGGCGGTGAAGACGCTGACCTTCGACGGGGGCGACCCGGTCTTTGCCACCTCGAACCAGCCCTATGACCGGATGGGCGACATGCTCTACCGCGAGGGCAAGATCGGCTGGGACCAGTACCTCCGCTGCCAGAACCTGCTGGTCGAGACCGGGCGCCGGATGGGCTCCATCCTCGTCGAGCGGGGGCTGATCAAGCCGCGCGAGCTCTTCCCGCTGGTGCGTCGTCACGTGGCCGAGATCATCTACTCGCTCTTCGCCTGGACCGACGGAGAGTACGAGCTCGGCTACGAGGAGCCGCTCCCCGACGAGAAGATCAAGCTCGACCTGAACACGGCGGCCATCACCGCCGAGGGCGTGCGGCGCAAGTACGGGCTCGACCGCCT
>JAKLHH010000748.1 GCA_022710245.1 Myxococcota bacterium | reverse complement strand
CCACCTCGAGCTCGGTGACCTTCCGCCTCTCGCTCCCCGCGAGCGCGAAGAAGATCGTGCTCGCCGTCGACGGCCACTCCTCGTTGGCTGTCCCGCCGGGGTCGGGGGTCTCGCTGATCGCCGCCACGACCAGCGCGAGGGTCACGACCGCGCTCCAGCTCCCCTCCCCCACCCTGCCCGGGCTCGGGGGGATGAAGCACACCGGGTGGACCGACGTCGCGCTGGACGTGTCGACCCTCGCCGGAGAGGAGGTCGCGGTCACGCTCGACCGCCCGCTCGCGGGCGAGCAGGCCTACCTCTGCCTCGACGACATCCGCGTCGAGGACCAGTGAGCCAGTGAGCCGCCGTGCGCTCGATGCAGAGCCGAGGCGTTGACAGCGAGCCTGCGCCGGGTCGACGCTGGTAGCAGACGAAGGGGGATCCCGGATGCGCTCCGCTCTCGCTGCTCTCCTGCTGCTCACCGAGCTCGTCGGTGCTGGCTGCGGCCGCCAGCCGGTGCCGCTCCTCGACGCGGGGCCCGCGGATGGCGCCGGCAGCGAGGGCGGGCCCTCGCTCCCCGAGGCGATCGAGGTGGCGCTGGTGACCGCCATCAGCCAGAGCCTGCGCTTCACCCTGGTGCCCTCGCCGGGCGGGGCGGTGGTCGCGCCGTACGCCCTGCCCTGGGACCCGACGCCGCAGGTCGGCACGTCGATGGCGCCCGGGAGCTACGCTGACGGCGTGCTGAGGCTGGGGCCGTTCAATGTCAGGTTCGTCTCGCCCTCGTCCCTGCTCCAGTCGCTCCAGGCCGTCGAGGCCGCCCAGCTCGAGGCCCGCTACGACGCCGCGACCCACACCCTCGAGGGGACGCTGAGCGGCCAGGCGCTCTCTCTCGACAGCGACCTGCTTCGCCCCTCACCGATGACAGCCACGCTGTTCGGCCATCCCGACGTGACCCCGCCGCTGGTCAAGCCTACCAAGCTCTCCAGCCCCCAGGCGGTCACCCGCGTCCCCGCGCTCGGCTTCAGCGAGCCGGTCCGGCTCGCCGAGGGCGCCACGCTGGCGACGCTCACCGCGGGCCCGGTCGTGATCACGGTCCCCTTCGCTGGCGGCAGCGATCCCGGACGCACCATCGGGCAGGTGCTCGTTCCCCTGCAGGGCCACCTGCCGTTCGGCGTCACCGTCACGCTCGAGGTCGCGAGCGCGGCGACCGACCTGGCCGGCAACGCGCTCGCCGCCCCGCTGGCGGTGACCTACCAGACGATCGCCGACCCGGGCCTGCTGGCGAACCCCAGCTTCGAGGCGGGCGCGGCGGGCTTCGTCACCACCGGCGCGGCGCTCCAGATCATCGAGCAGACCGCCGAGTACCCGGCCAAGGAGGGGACGCGCTACGCGCGCTGGGATCCGAGCTCCACCTCGAGCTCGGTGACCTTCCGCCTCTCGCTCCCGGCGAGCGCGAAGAGGATCGTGCTCGCCGTCGACGGCCACTCCTCGGCCTACCGGCCGCTGGCGGGTGTCTCGCTGAGCGCGAGCACGACGAGCGCGAGGGTCGCGGGGGCGCTCCAGCTCCCCTCCCCCACCGGGGCCGGGCCCCTGGGGCTGAAGCGCACCGGCTGGACCGACGTCGCGCTGGAGGTGTCGACGCTCGCCGGCGAGGAGGTGGTGGTCACGCTCGACCACCCCCCCTTCACCGGGACCTTCGGGCAGGTCTACCTCGACCTCGACGACATCCGCGTCGAGGACCAGTGAGCAGGGCAATCCACGATGCACCAAGAGGCGCCCCGATGAAGGACATCACGGCCAACCAGGATCTGGTCGCCTGCTGCGGCCTCTACTGCGGCGCCTGCCGCTCCTATCTCAAGGGCCGCTGCCCTGGCTGCCGCGAGAACGTGAAGGCCAGCTGGTGCCCGCAGAAGAAGTGCTGCGCCACGCGGCGGCACGCGACCTGCGCCGACTGCGCCCAGTTCGCCGACGTCGCGGACTGCAAGCACTTCAACAGCCTCATCGCCAGGGCCCTGGGCCTCCTCTTCAACTCGAACCGGCCGGCCGGCGTGCGCAAGATCCGCGAGCTCGGCGCCACGGGCTTCGCCGCCTTCATGGCCGAGAAGAAGCGGATGAAGATGCCGCGGCGCGGAGGCTGAGGGTCTCTGGCCCACCGCAAGTGCGGTTCCTCACGGCCTGCGGCCGCTCCGGGATGAGACCGCCGCAAACTCGCCTGCGCGCGTCAGAGTATTCCGCCGCGATCTGACGACGACCCCTTGCGTCATCAAAATGGGTCCGTGGTAGTGTCGCCGCGCCGACCGGGAGGGGGGGGCCGGCGGAGGAATTCACTGACCCAGCACCGGATGTGTCCATGGCAGCAACCACAGACAAGCACTCCCCCCGACGCAGAGGCTTCCTCCTCGCCATCGCCGGCCTCGGCACCGCATGGGTCGGCGCCGCGGTGGTGCCGATCTACCGCTACCTGAGCCCGCGCCCACCGCCGGACCCCTTCGGCAAGGAGGGCAAGGCCAAGGTGGAGAAGATCACGGCCGCCGACGTCGCCGCCCCCGGCACCGGCAAGAGCGGCGCCTACGCCGGGCGCGGCCTGGTGGTCTTCCGCGGCCCCGACGGCGCGCTCGCCGCCTTCGACTCCAAGTGCACGCACGCGGGCTGCAACGTGGCCTTCCAGGGAGACAAGCTCTTCTGCAACTGCCACGGCGGCACCTACGACCTCAAGGGCACCAACATCGCCGGGCCGCCGCCGCGCCCGCTGACGCCGCTCAAGGTCTTCGAGGAGGGCGGCGCGCTCTGGGTCGCCCGCGCCGAGACCTCCCAGAGGAAGGGCTGAGCGACCATGGCCTCGACGCACACTCCGATCCCCCCCGAGGCGGAGCAGGCGCTGCCCCCCGCCGGCACCCTCGCCGGCAAGCTGGCGCGCGGGCTCCTCGAGCGCTTCCCCATCTGGCCGGTGATCGCCTTCTTCTCGAAGAAGCGCGTGCCGGTGCACCGCCACTCCGTCTGGTACATGATGGGCGGCCTCGCGCTCTTCTTCTTCGTCGTCCAGATCGTCACCGGCATCCTGCTGATGGTCTACTACCGGCCGAGCCAGCCCTGGCAGTCGGTGCAGCGCATCGTCACCGAGGTCCCCTTCGGCAACATCATCCGCAGCGTGCACCACTGGAGCGCCAACCTGATGATCCTGGTGCTCTTCGTGCACATGTTCAGCACCTTCTTCATGAAGTCCTACCGCCGCCCGCGCGAGCTCACCTGGCTCACCGGCCTCGGTCTCCTCGGGCTGAGCATGGTCTTCGGCTTCTCCGGCTACCTGCTGCCCTGGGACGACCTCTCCTTCTTCGCCACGCGCGTCGGCATCTCCGAGCTCGAGAAGGCGCCGCTGGTGGGCTCCTGGATCGCCGACATCGTCCGCGGCGGCCCTGACGTGACCATCGAGACCATCGGCCGCATGTACCCGCTGCACGTGGTGGTGCTGCCGCTCGTCACGCTCGGGCTGATCTCGATCCACCTCCTCTTCGTCCAGGTCCAGGGCGTCAGCGAGCCCGACGCCTTCGCCGCGCTCCCCGAGGAGAAGAAGCGCTACCACTCCTTCTTCGGCGAGTTCCTGGTCGCCGAGGTCCCCGTCTGGCTCTTCGCGACGGCGGCGCTGGCGGCGCTCGCCACCTTCCTGCCGCGCGTGCTGGCGCCGGAGGCCGACCCGTCGGGGGCGGCGCCGCCCGGCATCAAGCCCGAGTGGTACTTCCTCTCCCAGTACCAGGCGCTCAAGCTCTTCCCGGGGCACCTCGAGCTGCTCGGGCAGGCCGCCCTCGGCCTGATCCCGCTCGCCGCCGCGGCGCTGCCCTTCATCGATCGCGCCGCCCCCGCCGACCGCCGGGGACGCCTGATCACCCGCCTCGGAGTGGCCGGCCTCCTCGGCCTGGTCGCGATGACGATCTGGGGGTGGCTGTCATGAACTACCCCGTCTGGGAAGTGCCCGTCCTCGGCAGCGGGCTCGTGGTGGCCATCATCGCCACCATCCACGTCCTCATCTCTCACCTGGCCGTCGGCGGCGGCGCGTTCCTGCTGGTCGCCGAGCTCTGGTCGAACCGCCAGCCGTCTGGCGAGCGCGCCCGCGCCTTCCTGCACCGCTTCGGCACCTTCTTCCTGGTCTTCACGACGGTGTTCGGGGCGATGACCGGCGTCGGCATCTGGTTCTCGATCCAGCTCGCCAACCCCGAGGCGACGAGCCTGCTCATCCACCAGTTCGCCTTCGCCTGGGCCACCGAGTGGGTGGCCTTCCTCGGCGAGCTCAGCGTGCTCTACCTCTACTACTACGGGTGGCAGACCAACTCGCGGCGCATGCAGGTCTTCCTCGCTGCCGCGTACTTCGTCATCTCCTGGATCTCGCTCGTCATCATCAACGGCATCCTGACCTTCATGCTCACCCCCGGGCGCTGGACCCTGGAGAACCACGACCTCGTCGGCGGGTTCTTCAACCCCGGCTACCTGCCGGCGCTGCTCCTGCGCACGGTGCTGATGTTCCTGCTGGCGGGGCTCGCGGGCATCCTGGTGGCGACGCGGATCCGCGACGACGCCGAGCTGAAGCAGCGCGTGGTGCGCTTCTCCGCGAAGTGGGCCCTGCCCGCCGCCGTGCTCGCGCCCTTCCTGCTCGCCTGGTACTGGACCACGGTGCCGGTCAGCGCGAAGAGCCTCGTCCTCGGCGGCGTGGCCGGGATCGCGGGCGGCAAGCTCGAGGTCATCACCCGCCACGTCACCCTCGCGGCCACCGCCGGGACCCTGCTCTTCCTCGGCGTGCTGGTGGTGGCGATCCGCCCGCGCGCGGTGACGACCACCGCGGCGATCGCGCTCCTGCTG
>JAKLHH010000747.1 GCA_022710245.1 Myxococcota bacterium | reverse complement strand
CTCCTCGAGGAGAGCGGCGTCTACTACTTCTTCACCCACCGGGACGGCAGCCACGAGATCACCTTCTCCAGCGACGCCTCGCCCCACCCGCGGGTGGAGGCGCACGAGGAGGACGGCGCCGCCACCTCCACGCTCGTCTACCACCCGCCGACGGACCAGCACGTCGTCTGGGACCACGTCACCGCCCTCAGCGCGCGCCACGAGCTGCGGCCCAACCGCTACGTGGTGCGCGAGCAGCAGATCGAGCGGCCGTGGGAGCTCTCCACCTACGACCGGAGCGCGCCGAGCCACGGCAAGCCGATCGAGGTCTACGACTACATCGGCGAGCCGAAGGGTCGCGGCCCCTCCCAGCTCCCCGAGGCGCGGCTCGAGGAGCGGCGCGTCTGTGGGCTCTGGCTCGAGGGTGCGAGCACGTGCATCGGCCTGCGCGCCGGCGTCACCTTCACGCTGTCCGGCTTCGACAGCGAGCTCGACGAGGAGCTGCTGGTCACGCGCGTCGAGCACCGCTGCACGCAGCCGCAGGACGAGAGCAGCGCCACCCAGACCGTCAGCTACGGCAACACCTTCACCGCCACCCCGCGGCGGGTGCCCTTCCGGCCGCCGCTGGCGACCCCCAGGCCGGTGATCGTCGGGGTGCAGACCGCGACCGTCGTCGGCCCGGCCGCCGAGGAGATCTACACCGACGACCTCGGCCGCGTGAAGGCGCACTTCCCCTGGGACCGCTCCTCGGCCACCAGCGAGCGCAGCTCCGCCTGGATCCCGGTCGCCCAGCTCGCGGCCGGCGCCGGCTTCGGGGCGCTCTTCATCCCCCGCATCGGGCACCAGGTGGTGGTGCAGTTCATCGACGGCGACCCGGACCAGCCGCTGATCGTCGGCCTCGTCTACCACCGGCGGAACGCACCGCCCTCGAACCTGCCCGCGCAGAAGACGATGTCCGCCATCAAGAGCAACACCTCGCCCACCTCCGGCGGCTTCAACGAGATCCGCCTGGAGGACAAGGGCGGCGCGGAGATGCTCTCGATCCGGGCCGAGCTCGACCGCACCGACCTCTCGCAGCGCGACCAGGCGGCCACCGTCGGGCGCGACAGCTCGATCAGCGTGGGCCAGCACGAGACGCATACGGTCGGCGTGAACTTCAGCGAGACCGTCGGCGGCAACTACGACCAGACCATCGGCGGCAACAAGGGGATGAACGTCGGCGGCTCGCAGCGCGAGCAGATCGCGGGCTCGGTCTCCTACGTCGTCGGCGGCACCCAGCTCGAGGTGATCGGCGGCCCGCGGGTGGTCTCCGTGCCGATGCACGCCGAGAACGTGAGCGGCCTGCGCAGCCACACGGTCGGCGGGTCGAACGTCCTCACCGTGGGCGGCAGCGAGGCGATGACGGTGGGCGGCAGCACCGCGGTGACCACCGGGGGGAGCACCGCCGTCACGACGGGCGGGAGCATGGCGGTGACGGTGGGCGGCAGCACCGCGGTCAACTCGGGCGGGACCGTGGCGATCCACTCAGGCGGCAAGGTCCTGGTCAACGCACCGACCATCATCCTGCAGGCAGGCAACCAGGTGGTGCTCAAGCAGGGCGGCGCGCAGATCGTCCTCTCCGGCGGCAACGTGACGATCAAGGGCGGCAGCGTGACCATCAAGGCCTCCGGCGACGTGAAGATCAAGGGCTCCTCGATCAAGCAGAACTGAGCCTCGGGCCGGCGCCCGCCGTCACCCGAGCTCGGGTCGCGGCGGTGAGGACCGGGTGGGGGACTCCCCCCTACATAGCACCACCAGGCCCCACCTTTGTCGACGGCGCCCTCGGTGCGACGCCCGGTTGCGCCCGCGGACCCGTGGCACGTCCCGTGCAAACCCCCGTGGCATGAGGCGAATCACCCCGCTCCTCGCGCTCCTGCTCCTCGCGCTCGCGCTCCTGCTCGCGGCCTGTGACGGCGAATCGATCGGCGCGCTGCGTCAGTCGATCGTCAACGGCCAGCCCTACTCGGGGCACCCCTCGGTGGGGAAGCTGCTGATCGGCTCCCAGGGGGGCTACTGCACGGCGACGCTGATCGGCAAGAAGACGGTGCTCACGGCTGGCCACTGCATCGAACCTGGCTCCAGCTACAAGTTCCAGATCGGCGGCAGCACCTACTCGGTCGCGAGCGCGCTGTGTCACCCCCAGTACAACGAGAACGTGGTGAACAGCGGCGGCGCCACCGCGGCGAACGACATCGCGGTGGTCATCCTGGCCCAGGCTCCCAGCGTCACGCCCGCTGCGGTCGCCACCAGCGCCCCCCCCATCGGGCTCCCGGTCACCCTGGTCGGCTACGGCACCACCGGCGAGAACGCGCAGGACGACGGCAGGCGCATGGGCAAGACGACCGTGGGCTGGGTGAACACCACCGAGATCGGCTGGAAGGGCTCGAGCACCACCTCGACCACCTGCTACGGCGACTCGGGCGGGCCGTCCTTCGGGACCATCAACGGCCAGGAGGTGCAGGTCAGCGTCTGCTCCCGGAGCACGGGGATCTGCGGCGTCGACGATATCGAGACGCGCGTCGACGCCTACCTCGACTGGATCGTGAGCAACTCGAACGGCGACGTGAACAAGGGCACCTCGACCACCACCGATCAGCAGGCGCCGAAGGTGGCCATCACCTCGCCCGCGGATGGTGCCACCGTCACCAGCCCCTTCAACGTCGAGGCCACCGTCAGCGACGACGTGGGCGTCGTCAAGGCAGAGCTCGCGGAGAAGGGCGTCGTGGCCACGACGCTGACCTCGGCTCCCTGGCAGTTCCAGGTCTCGCTCGGCCCCGGCAAGCACCTGCTCGCCGTCAGCGGCCTGGACGCGGCGGGCAATCGCGGCGTCGCCCGGGTCACGGTCACCGTCACCGGCGGGGCGGCGCCGTCGCCGGACGCCGGGGCGACGGCGCCGACGACGCGGACGCCGTCACTCGCCGGGTTCGGCGAGGCCTGTCAGGCGAACGCAGACTGCACGAGCGGGATCTGCGCGCAGTCCGGCGGCGTCACGTTCTGCACGGAGAGCTGCTCCAGCACGAGCTGCCCGTCCGGCACGAGCTGCGTGTCGGCAGGGACCACGAAGCTCTGCACGCGGCCGGGAACGACCGGCAACGCCGCCGACGAGACCTCTGGCGGCTTCGGCTGCAGCGCAGGACCCGCGGGCGCCGGCCCGGCTGCCTCGCTGCCTCTGCCGCTGCTGCTGCTGATCGGGCTCGGCCTCGGGGGCAGGCGGGCGGCGAGGCAAGGCCGGCGCGCTCGCGTCCGGGCGTCCAGGCCCTGACGTCACCAGCCAGCCGGCTCCAGCAGCCGACGCAGCCAGGGGAGCGTCGCCTCCTCCTCCTGGAAGCGGCCGGGGAGCTCGGGGTGCGCGGTGATCTTCAGCGGCTCCAGCGCCCGCTCGACCTCCACATAGGGCCAGAGGCCGCGGTTGCGGTCGCCGAGCGTCGGCTCGCGACCTGCACGCAGCAGCACCCCGTGGCCGGTGCGCCGGAGCTCGACCTCCGGGCCGAGCGCCGGGGCGCCCGCCTCGCTGCTCGCCAGGCGGCTCCACAGCTCGTCGCCGACGAGCGTGAGCCAGCTGGCGCCCTTCACCCCGTCGAGCACGGTGGCCAGGGTGAGGTTGAGGTCCTCGACCTCGAGCCCGGGGTAGCGCCGGGCCCAGGCATAGATCTGATCGAAGGCGGCGCTCTTGTGCTCGGCGTCGAAGACCGCCGTCAGGCCCCCGTGCCCCGAGAGCAGCGGCAGCTCCTCCGCCAGCTGCGTGGCCAGCTCGAGGAGCGCCGCCGGGGCGCCGGCCTCGTTCGGCAGCAGGACGTGGCAGAACGAGGCCCGCTCCACGCCATGCTCGGCGGGCACGCCTTGCAGGAGGAAGGACCAGCTCTCCTCGACCTCCCCGTCCCAGAGCATCACGGCCTGATCACGGCGGCGGTCCATGCGCGCGAGGTGCGTCTCCAGGATCGCCGCGCCGACCGCCTCGGCGCGAGGGGCGAAGGCAGGCGCCCGCGTGCCGCTGACCAGGCGCCGTCGCTCCTCCGGACAGACCCTCTCGTAGACGGCGAGCGCCCGCTCGGCCAGCTCCCGGCGCGGCGCCTCTCGCAGGTAGAGGGTGAGCCCGGGGACCACCCAGCAGAGGGGCTGGCCGCGATGCGTGGCGCGGAGCCGGAGTGGTGAGTCCATGCGCTGGCCCCTACCTGAGCTGGGCTCGCTCCTGGACGATGAGCTCGTCCAGGGTGTGGCTGTAGCCCTCGAGGAAGGCGGTGAAGCTCGGGTAGCGCTCCACCACCTTGCCCTGTTGCCAGAAGACGACCTCCAGCACCCCCGTGCGCTGCTTCGCCTCCAGATCGAAGTAGGAGACCCGGGTCATGCCGTACGACGCCTCGAAGATGAGCCCCTGGCTCCCGGCGCTATCCCCGACCCGCGCCAGCTCCGACTGGAGCTCCTGGAGATAGCCAAAGAGCTCACCGCCCGACATCTCCTCGAGCGAGAGCAGCGAGCTCTCACCGTTCCACGCCTCCCAGCCATCATGGAGCCTGAGGAAGGCGCGGTAGTCCTCGGGGAGCTCCACCCCGGCGCGCGCCTCGAACGCCGCCAGCTGCTCCGACGTCACGCCGGGCCGGCGACCGTCGGGCTCGTCCAGCTCCTGCAGCGTATCCAGCTCGGCCAGCTGGCCCGCGATGCGGTCCACCAGCGCTGCGATCACCTCAGCCGTGTCACTCATCACTTTGTCTCCCCGCACCACGATCACACGACCCACCACACGATCACACGATCTGCACCACACGCCCCGCACCACACGATCACGCGACCTGCACCACACGATCACACGACCCG
>JAKLHH010000746.1 GCA_022710245.1 Myxococcota bacterium | reverse complement strand
GGCACTTGGGCCACAGGGCGATGGGCCCCCAGGCCCGCTGGGGGGGGGCGCGCTCGGAGGGCGTGATGCGCTCCCGGGTCTGGGCCACGGCGGGCACCAGGAAGTTGTCGTCGTGGAAGACGAACTGACGCACGCCGCGGTCATGGTAGAGCCAGGCCATCTCGTCGGCGATCGCCTCGGGGGCGCGCTGGCGGAAGCGCCTGCCGGGCGCGAGCCGGTGCAGCGTGGTGATGGCGCAGTAGTCGCAAGCGCCGACGCAGCCGCGGCTGCCCATCAGGTAGGCGGTCGGCACCCCGACCACCAGGCGCGCCGGGCCCGAGCGGTCCGGCCAGGCGAGCGTGTCGAGGTCGGCGACGATCTCGCGCGGCGCGGTGTGCGTGACGCCGTCGGCGCCGCGGTAGGCGATGCCGCGGACCCGGGCGAGCGCCTCGGGCGTCCACTGCGGCAGCGCGCAGAGCTCGATCAGGGTCTGCTCCCCCTCGTGGATCGCCACCACGTCGAGGGCCGCGTGGTGCTCCAGCAGCTCGGCGGCCGCGCAGGACGCGAAGTGCCCGCCGGCGACGGTGGACCGGAGCGGGCGGTCCTGCCGCAGCAGCCTCGCCAGCTCGAGGAACTCCACCGCGCGGACCTGGTAGCACATGGAGAGCGCGATCAGGTCGGCGTCGGCGGCGGCCGCGCGGGCCTCGCCGAGGTCTGCCGCCGTCTCGAAGCGGACGATCTGCGGGGCGTGCCCCGCGGCGGTCAGCGCCGAGGCGAGGTAGCGGACGGAGAGGTTCTCTTCGAGATCGGGCCCGATCAACGCGACGCGCATGCACGCCTCCTTGTCGCCACGGTGGTGCCCACCAGGATGCACCGGTCGTGGCGCGAGCAGCAACTGGGACGTCGAGGAACGCCCTGCCGCGGCGCTCTATTCCAGCAGGAGCCGCGCGTACACAGCCCTTGCCCAAGGTAGGAAAAGGTACTATCTCTTCTGCAGAAGCCCTGAGTATGGCTCGACCCGGCCGCGGGCGGGCACAGAAGAAGGAGCCGTCATGCGACGCACGATGTTCAACGGCAAGATCCACCGGGCAGTGGTGACTCACGCCGACCTCGACTACGAGGGCAGCGTCACCATCGACTCGGACCTGATGCGCGCCGCCGACATCCTCCCTCACGAGTCGGTCCACGTCTGGAACGTGACGCGCGGGAGCCGGCTGCAGACCTACGCCCTGCCCGGCCCGGCTGGCTCGGGGCTGATCTGCGTGAACGGGGCGGCCGCGCACCACAACCGGCCTGGCGACCTGGTCATCATCGCGACCTACGCCGAGCTCGAGGACGACGAGGCCCGCCGGCACGTGCCGCATGTGGTCCGCGTCGACGACCGCAACCGGATCCTGACCTCGGACACCCCCGAGATCCCCGGCCCCTTCACGCCCCCGCTCCGGCCGGCCTGCGGCTGAGTCCCTCGAAGGCGGCGCCCTGCCGCCTGGCCGATCAGCGCCGCGGCAGCGTGCGCAGTCGTGCCTCCGCCACCAGGTGCTCGGTGAAGTGTCGGACCCCCTGCGAGAGGCTCTGCTCGTAGGCGCGCCGGGCGCGCGTGTGCTCGCCGCGGGCACGCCAGTGCTCGGCCAGGTGGAAGTAGCCCTCGGAGCGACGGTTCCTCGTGATGATCGGATCCCGATGCGTCATGGCGGCCACCAGCCCCTCGGGGGACAGCGTCCCGAGGTGGAGCCGCACCGCGCTGCCGATCCACTCGGTGGTGCGCGCCAGGTGCCTCGCGGCGAACGCCCGGAGCTCCTCCTCGGCCGCGACTGGATCGCCAGCGAGCCTCGTCGCGAGGAACGACCAGAGCGCCGCGTAGGGGTCCCGGGGGTCGCGCTCGCGTGCGTGCCGCAGGTCGGCCCTCGCCTCCTCGAGCTTGCCCTGGGCGAGGAGGAGGGCGCCGCGCACCACCGGCGCTTGCGGCGCGCCGGCCTTGATCGCCAGCGTCAGCTCGGCGAGGGCATGCTCCTCGTCGTGCTGGAGCCACCAGTACATGGCGCCGCGGTCCCCATGGACGATCCCACCTTGCGGGAGGGCGAGCGCCCGCGCGAACTCGGAGAGCGCTCTCGCCGCGTCGCCTCTCAGCGCCCAGGCCAGCCCGCGGTTGCCGAAGAGGTAGACCGCCCAGGGGACGCCGGCACCCTCCGGCCCGGGCCGCTCCTGTGGGACCCGCTCGGTGGCCTCGAGGTCGAGCCTGGGCCTCGGCAGGCGCGCCAGCGCGAGGTCGAAGTCCGCCAGCGCGGCGTCGAGCTGCCGGCGACCCAGCCTGGCGACCCCGCGATCGTTGAAGTAGACCCCCACCCAGGGCGCGCGGGCGATCGCGCGGTCGAGATCCGCGATCGCCGCCACGTCGTCCTCGAGCAGGTGCCGGGTCCAGCCCCGCCCGTGGTAGCCATCCGCCGCCGCCGGCGCGCGGGCGACCGCCGCCGCGAAGGCGGCGAGGGCGGCCTGGTAGTCGTGCCCGGCCACGGCGCGCCAGCCGCGGCGCAGCTCGGCCGAGATCCGCGAGCGCTCCAGCCGGGGATCCGCCGCGCCGCCGGGCGTCACCTCCGGCGCGAGCACGACCTCCCGCGGCTCCTCCTTCGCGCACCCTGTCGCCCAGGCCTGAAGGACACAGCCGAGGATGGCCGCCAGCCCGCGGAGGCGTGGACTGCGAGCGATCGTCGACGCGCCTGCGAGATGTGCAGCAGATGCTGCCAGCTGCAAGCTCGCAGGAACGCGTGGACCGCGGACGGGCTCTGGGAGGGCGCACACGGTTCTGGCAGCTCGGGGCTCTCTCCATGGTGCTACCGCGGGAGGTCGCCTGGCAACGACCGTGGCGAGCGTCAGACCCTGACCAGCAGCGCCACCGGGAAGGACCTCAGCGCCGCGCCGACGCGGAGCTCGCGCGCCGCCTCGGTGACCTCGAGCTGCGCCCCCGTGATCACGTCGCGGTAGCCCCCCGCCGCGAGCACGTCCAGGCTCACCACCGTCTCCCCCCAGACCCTGTCGCCGAGCGGCAGCCTCGCTGCCCCCTCGGTGAGCGAGAAGAGGAGCCGCGGCGCCAGCGCGATCGCGGTCTCGCCCTCGTGTCGCCGCGCGAAGGCGCAGAGGTGCTCGCGCCGCGCGCCGCTCACGCGCAGCGGCTGGTAGTCACCGTCGGCGAGGAGACGCTCGTGCTCGCGCCGGAAGGCCAGGAGCCGGTGGATCAGGAAGAGCTTCACGCGGCCGTCCTCGCCGAGCCGAGGAGCTCGCTCGCGAGCGCCTGGAGGTCGCCGGCGGCCTCGTCGATGCGACGCCGCAGCTCGGCGAGCGCCCGCCGGCGGAGCTCGTAGTCCACGCGACGCCGGTTGTCCGGGTCGACCAGCGCGAGCATCCAGAGCTCGGTCCCCTGGTAGAGGTCGGGCACACCGGGCGCCGCGAGCCTGAGGAGCGTCTGCGCCAGCGAGCTCAGCCGGCCGCAGGCCGCGACGGGCCGCACGAGCGCGCGGAGGTCCTCGAGGAAGGCGCCGCTCTCCGCGGGATCGAGGATCCGCGCGACGAACCGGGCGACCCCCTCGTCGTAGCTGGCGTTCGGGTTCACCCAGCTGGTGTGGACCTTGGCCTCCTTGGTCGCCTTCTGCATGTAGGCGATGACGCGATCGCGGAAGGCGTACCAGGCCTCGGCGGGCGCGTCGCCCTCCCGCAGCTCCTCGGGCCAGGCCCCGATCATCGTCTGGTAGAGCAGGTACTCGTCGTTCGCGTCCGGGATGGGCTCGCCGGCCGTCGGCTTCTTCTCCGCGTTCCACTGCTGCCAGCGCGCGATCGCCGCCCCGAACGCCTCGGGGAGCTCGGCGAGCACCGCGATCCGCGCGCGCACGTCCTCGCTCCGCTTGGTGTCGTGCGTCGAGGCCGCGAGCATGGTGTGCGGCCACCGCCGCTGCACCTCCAGGCGCCGCGCGTGGAACTCCTCCACCGTCATCCCGAAGCGCCCCGGGTCGCTGCCGACCTCGCTCAGGGAGGCGAGCCGGTTGTAGACGTAGAACGCCGTGTCCTCCACGCCCTTCGCCATCACCGGTCCGGTGACCTGCTGGACCTTGCGCACCCACTCGATGAGCAGGGGCTGGTGGGCAGGGGGGAAGTCGCCGAGGTTGCGCAGCAGGAGCGTCTCGCGGATGAAGTCGAAGACGGCCTGCGCCGTGCGTGGGTTGTGCCGGTTCGCCTCGGCGACCGCGGCCTCGACGTAGCGCCGGTCCCGTTCGCTCACCTCGCCGGGGCCGTCGATGTAGGTCCGGTAGACGGGCAGCGCGGCGATCACCTCGCGCAGCGCGAAGGTGAGCGTGCCGAGGGTGAAGTCGCGGTAGCGCCGGTTCTGCTCGGCGATCCGATCGAGCCGGTGGCCGAGCGCCTGGAGCTCGCTCGCCATCGAGACCAGCATGGTCATCTTCTTCGAGCTGGAGACGATCTGGCGGAAGCTCGTGGCGCAGCCCGCGCGCTCGCGGTAGAGCCGGTCGAACGCCTCGCGCTGCGCGGGCGACACCAGGAGCTGGTTCACCTCGGAGAGGAAGTCATAGCCCGTCGTGCCGTGGACGGGCCAGGCGAGGGGGAGCAGCTCGCCCTCGCCGAGGATCTTCTCCGCGACCACGTAGAGCGGGAGCACGGCCGGCCGCCCGGTCTCCTCCTCGGCGATCCGCGCGAGCCAGGCTCGCACACGTTGCGCGAGGACCTCGTCGGAGGGAGGGGCCGCCCGCGCCGCTGTCAGCCGCGCGCGGACCTGCTGGAAGACGTACCGCTCCTGGAGCTGCCGCAGGTAGGCGGCGGGGTCGTAGAGCCCGTCGATGTGATCGATGCGCAGCC
>JAKLHH010000745.1 GCA_022710245.1 Myxococcota bacterium | reverse complement strand
AGCGACGGCGACGAGCTCCGCTTCGGCTGCGGCCCCTCGTCCATCAGCGATGGCGGCGAGCTCGGCTTTGGCTGCTGCGCCTCGTCCATCAGCGACGGCGACGAGCTCCGCTTGCGCTCCAGCGCCTCCAGCACCTCCAGCGCCAGCGACGGCGACGAGCTCCGCCCCGGCTCCAGCGCGTCGTCCGCCAGCGACGGCGACGAGCTCCGCTTCGGCTGCAGCGCGTCGCCCGCCAGCGACGGCGACGAGCTCCGCCCCGGCTCCGGCGCGTCGTCCGCCAGCGACGGCGACGAGCTCCGCCTGGCCCGGGGTGGCAGCGGCGGAGGCAGGCGGCGCGGCGCCTGGATGGCCGGCACCGAGCCGCTCGAGCTCTCGCGCCGGACCGGCGCCGAGGCGCTCGAGCTCTCGCGCCGGAGCGGCACCGGCGAGGGCGTCCGCTCGCAGAGGGCATCGGCCGGGATCGGCGGCGGCGTCCCGAGCGGGCGCAACACCTGCGGCGGGCGCGCGCCGCCGCGCGGCGGGGGCAGCGGCGGCGGCACTGGCCTGGGCCGCGCTACCTCGCCGGCGGGCCGCGTGAGCAAGAAGGTCCGCACCTCCTCCTCGACCAGCGCGCGCGGCACGTAGCCGAGCTTCACCAGCGCGTCACCGACGCGGCAGCGCTCCTGGTACGCCAGCGTGAGCGCGCTGAAGAGGTGCGTGCGATCGATCAGCGACCGACGGATGAGCCACTCGCCGAGCCGGATGACCTGCGGGCCGGGCCGCGGCATCCCCGGCGGGGTACGGACGGTCTCGCCGTCCATCGCGTCCTCGCCCGTGTGCTCTTCACTGATCATGGACGGCTGGCTCCGGCCTACAACTCCGACCTACATATACGACATCCCACGTCTGCGTTTCCCACGCAATTGCCCAAAACGCGGCCGCGGTCGATTCTGGCGTGGCGTCAGGCCACGCGCGCAGGCCGTGGTGGTGCACCCGTCGCAGATCGCCATGGCGAAGACAGCCCTTCGTCCGGGAATTGTTGGTCTTTGGGGGTTAAGCGGTCGGAGCTTCAGTCGGTCGGAGCTTCAGTCGGTCGGAGCTTCAGTCGGTCGGAGCTTCAGTAGCTCCAGGCCGGGGTCATCGCGCCGCCCTTGTAGACCCGGTGCTGGTTGAGGCCGTCCTTGTCCATCAACCAGAGCCCGCCGCGGCTGGAGGTGTAGACCAGGAGCCGGCCGTTCGGCGCCCAGGACGGGCTCTTGTTCGAGCCCTCGCCCTGGGTGAGCCGCTTGACCTCCCCGCTGGACACGTTGACGGTGAAGATGTCGAAGTTCCCGCGGTCGTCGCGGCCCGTGAAGGCGATGACGGGCGTCTCCTTGCGCGGGCACCAGGAGGGCTCCTGGTTGTAGTTGCCGCGGAAGGTGACCCGGCGCGCGCCGCCGCCCGAGGCGCTCATGATGTAGATCTGCGGCGAGCCCCCGCGGTTGGAGACGAACGCGATCTGGCTGCCGTCGGGGGACCAGGCCGGCGAGGCGTCGATCGCCGAGTTGTTGGTCAGGCGCGCGATGATCGAGCCGCTCGGCGTGATGGTGTAGATCTCGCTGTTGCCGTCCTTGCTCAGCGTCAGCGCGATGGCGTTGCCGCGCGGCGACCAGGCCGCGCCGGTGTTGAGGCCGGGGTACTTGGAGATGCGGGTCGCTCGCCCGCCCGGACCGCCCACCATGAAGAGGTCGGGGTTCTGCCAGAGGTACGAGGTGTAGATCAGCTGGCCGCCGGGCCCCCAGGCGGGGAGCAGGTTCTCGTTGCCCGTCGAGGAGACGCGGTGCACGCCGTGGCCGTCGTAGTCCATCACGTAGACGTGCGAGACCTTCGCCTTCGGGTTGCCGGCGGTGAAGGCGATCTTGGTGGTGAAGACGCCCCGGTCCTTGGTGTAGTAGCGGACCACGTCGTCGCCGAAGCGGTGCGCGAGCCCGCGCGCCGAGGCCGCCGCGCCCTTGTAGGTCTTGCTCAGCACCGGGCTGCCGCCCTTGGCCATGTCGTAGAGGTAGAAGTCGACGCGGAGCTGTCCGCCCTCGGAGCTCGCCTTCGCCTTGACCACGGCCTGCGCGCCCACGTTGACCCAGGCCTGGAGGTCGATGCCGGTCCCCTCCTTGGCCAGGTTGGCGAGGAAGCCGGCGGGGCTCAGCACCTTGAAGAGCCCGATCAGCGTCATGTCGTTCGACATCACGTCGGCCAGGGTCTTCGCCGCGCCGCCCGCGCCGCCGCCGTCGAGGACGGGCGGGATCGCGATGCGGTAGAGCGACTCGCCGCTGCCGGTGATGGTGGTGTAGGAGCCATCGTCCGCGGCGGCGACAGACGCCAGGCCGAGGACGAGGACGAGAGCTGAGATGGCGCTCCTCATGGCAACCTCGTGGGGCTCGTGGGGGCCACGGCAGACCTCGCGGGCTGTCGCGAGCCCTTCGTGCGGGCCAGCTCTTGCCGGGCAGCTCCGCACGAGCTGCCCTCTTCGCTGTGCGGCGCCGCTATTGCAGACCCTTCCAGTTGAGCTTCAGGCGGAGACCGTGAGCCAGGATCGCCGCGAACCGATCCGGCGGCGGCTGCGGCAGCTGCTTGATCGCCGTCCAGGCGGCGCTGATCGAGTTGTCGAAGACCGCGTTGCCGGAGCGGCGATCGAACTGCAGCGGGAGCTGCAGGGTCCCCTGCGCGTCGATCTTCAGCGTCACCAGCACGTAGAGCGTCTGCGCCTCGGAGCGCGGGATCACCGAGGGCAGCGACCAGGTGCGGTTCCAGAGGTCGGCGATCTTGGTGATGTAGGGATCGCCGCCCGACGCCTTGGTGGCGGTGCCGCCGGCGACGCCGTTCGGGTCGCCCTCGCCCTCGCTGTCGATCTGCCTCTGCGCCTCGGAGAGGAGCTCGGCCTTGCCCAGCGCGCGGCGCATCTTGTCGCTGACCTTGGAGTCGCGGTCCTCGTCCTTCTTCTGCTTCTTCGACGGCGCGTCGTTCGCGTCGGCGCCGAGGTCGACCCCCTCCTCCTTGTGCGTCGCCTCCCGCGGGAGGATCTTGTCGGGCATCTTCTTCGGGTCGATGGGCTTGCCGAGGCGCAGGAGCTGCGCGACCACGTAGCTCGGCGGCGGCGGCGGCTTCTCCGCGGCCTGCAGCGAGCGGCGGTAGAGCGTGACGCCGACGATCGCCCCGCCGTGGAGCAGGATCGTCACCACCGCGCCGAGGATGGCGATCGGCTCGAAGCCACGCTTGCGCAAGAAGCTCACCTCATCACTTCCTCGTAGCTCGTCTCCCTGGTGCCAGGCCCGCTCCTCGCCCCGCTCGTCCTCGCCCCACCGCCACTCCATCGATCAAGCATGGTACGCCCTCACCGCCGTGTCTTCCCCTCGGGCTTCGCGGCCTTGCCCGTCGCGGCCTTGCCAGCGGCGCTGCTCCCGCCCGCGCCGCTCGCGCCGCCCTCGCTCCCGCCCGCGCCCCCCGCGCCCCCCACGCCTCCGCTCTCGGTCTCCGCGGCGGCCTCGGGGCCCTCGGCGGAGTCCGTGATCATTCCGACCCGGTCGATGCCCGCGAGCTTGGCCATCGCCATCACCTTGACCACCAGCCCGTAGGGGAGGTTGCGGTCGGCGCGCAGGTAGAGCTCCTTGTCGGCCTGCAGCTTCGCGTTGTTCTTCAGCTTCTCGGCGAGCTGCGAGAAGGGGATGAAGGTCTTGCCCAGGTAGACGCGGCGCTCGGCGTCCATGTGCAGGACCAGCTTCTTGTCCTCGGCCTGCAGCGTCTGCGCCTGCGCCTTGGGCAGGTCGACGTCGACGCCCTGCTGGATCAGCGGCGCGGTGACCATGAAGATGATCAGCAGCACCAGCATCACGTCGACGAGCGGCGTGACGTTGATCTCGGAGAGCATCGAGCCGCCGGTTCCGCCGCTCATCGACATGGTGTCGCTCCCGTCGCTCCCGTCGTGAAGCTCATCGCCCGCCTCGCTCCTACTTGAAGAAGTGGCGCTTGATGATGTTCAGGAAGTCGTTGGAGAACGCCTCCATCTCCGAGGAGAGCACCTTGATCTTGCGCACGAGGTAGTTGTAGCCCATGACCGCCGGGATGGCGGCGACCAGGCCGATCGCGGTGGCGATCAGCGCCTCGGCGATGCCGGGCGCCACGGTGGCCAGGTTGGCCGCGCCCTTGGCGCCGATGTTGACGAAGGAGTTCATGATGCCCCAGACGGTGCCGAAGAGGCCGACGAAGGGGGCGGCGGAGCCGGTGGTGGCGAGGAACGGCACCATGCTCTCGAGGTGCGTCAGCTCGTTGGTGCGGGCGCGCTCGAGGGCGCGCTCGATGGACTGCATGTCGCCGAGCCAGGCGTCCTTCTCGGCCGGGTCGGTGGCCGCGGCGCCCTGCCCCTTGATCTTGCTGAGCTCGATGTAGCCCGCCTTGAACATGGCCGAGATGGGGCTCCGCTTGAGCTCCTCGGCGCTCTTGTAGATCGCGTCGAGGCGCTTCGAGCGCCAGAAGTTCTCCAGGAAGCGGACGGACTCGGACTGCGCGCGGCTGAGGTAGAGCGCCTTGTAGGCGATGATGTACCAGCTGACCAGGGAGAAGAAGGCAAGGAGCCCGAGGACGCCAAGCACGACGCCGGAGGCGTTGACGATCAGGGAGAGGATGTCGAGCTTCTCCGCGCCCCCGGCTGCGGCGAGCAAGACGAGGGGTGTCTGCAGCGGCATGGGCCACCCTTTCGCTCGAGATGTCGAGTCCTTCGGCTATCACAGGGGGCGGGGCAAGTCAAACCAGCCTGCCTAGCCTGCCTCGCCTCGCCTCGCCTCGCCTCGCCTCGCCTCGCCTCGCCTCGCCTCGCCTCGCCTCGCCT
>JAKLHH010000744.1 GCA_022710245.1 Myxococcota bacterium | reverse complement strand
GCATCGACGAGCGCTCGCAGTCAACCGCTGGAGAGTACCTATGGCAGACACGCACGCACGCCTGATGATCCTCGGCACTGGCCCCGCCGGCTACACGGCCGCCATCTACGCTGGCCGCGCGTTCCTCGAGCCGCTGGTGATCGAGGGGCTGCAGCCCGGTGGGCAGCTGACGACCACCACCGAGGTCGAGAACTACCCCGGCTTCCCGGAGGGGATGCAGGGACCCGAGCTGATGGAGCTCTTCCGCAAGCAGGCGGCGCGCTTCGGCGCCCGCTTCCAGTTCGGCACCGCCAGCCGCGTCGAGCTCGGCAAGCGCCCGCTGTCGATCTGGATCGACGACGTGCAGCACACCGCCGACGCGCTGATCGTGGCGACCGGCGCCTCGGCCAAGTACCTCGGGCTGCCCTCCGAGGAGCGGCTGCGCGGGCGCGGCGTCTCCGCCTGCGCGACCTGCGACGGGTTCTTCTACCGGGGCAAGGAGGTGGTGGTGATCGGCGGCGGCGACACGGCGATGGAGGAGGCGAGCTTCCTCACGCGCTTCGCCACCAAGGTCACCATCATCCACCGCCGCGACGCGTTCCGCGCCTCCAAGCTGATGCAGCAGCGCGTGATCGAGAACCCGAAGATCAAGGTCCTCTGGAACAGCGTCGTCGAGGAGGTGCTGGGCGATCCGGGCAAGGGCGGGGTCAGCGGCGTGCGGCTGCGCGACGTGGTCAGCGGCGAGCGCCGCGAGCTCGCCTGCGAGGGGTACTTCGTCGGCATCGGCCACCACCCGAACACCGACATCTTCGCCGGCCAGCTGGAGACCGACGAGACGGGCTACCTCAAGGTCGCGCCGGGCTCGACGCGCACCAGCGTGGCCGGGGTCTTCGCCGCGGGCGACGTGGCGGACAAGACCTACCGGCAGGCGATCTCGGCGGCCGGCACCGGGTGCATGGCCGCCATCGACGCCGAGCGCTACCTCGCCGAGCTGGAGGCCGGCCGATGAGCGGCGCGGCGGAGCGCACGGCCGAGGTGCAGGGGCTGGTGCAGATGCTGAGCGCGACCCCGCTCTTCTCGGGGCTCGACGAGAAGCACCTCAGGCGGCTCGCCTCCATCGGCAGCGAGGAGAGCCACGCGCGCGGAGCGGCCGTCTTCCGCGAGGGCGACCAGGGGGACAAGTTCTACCTGGTCCTCGAGGGCGCGATCCGCATCAGCCGCCAGGTGGCGGGGATGGGTGAGGAGGCGCTCGCCATCCTGCGCGCCGGCTCGGCCTTCGGCGAGATGACCCTGATCGACGACTCGCCGCGCTCGGCCGACGCGCTGGTCCACGAGGCCTGCCGGCTCTTCGTGGTGCGCAAGGAGGACCTCGAGGACCTCCTCTTCGTCGACCGCGACTTCGCCTACGACTTCCTCTGGAAGCTGGTGCGCGTGCTCGCCGGCCGCCTGCGCGAGACTACCGACAAGATGATGTTCCTCACCTTCGCGGGGAAGTTCGAGTAGCCCCACCACCACGCGTCTTCGATCTCGATCTGCGTCGGGCCTGTCGTCGCGGGAGCCGCGGGGCCTGGAGCTAGATCTTGCCCATCAGCAGGATGGAGATGATGAGCGAGTAGATCACGAGCGACTCGATCAGCGCGAGCCCGAGGATCATCGGCGTGAAGATCTTGCCCGAGGCGCCCGGGTTGCGGGCGATGCCGTCGAGCGCCGAGGCCGCCGTGCGGCCCTGGCCGAGCGCGCCGCCGAAGGCCGCGATGGCGATGCCGAGCCCGCAGGCGAGCCCGATCCACTTCTTCATATCGAACTCGTTGCTCGCCGCGCCGTCCTGCGCGAAGGCGACCGAGGTGACCAGCAGGACGCCGAGGCCGAAGAGCAGCGAGAGCAGGTGTTTCAGGGAGCGATGCATGAGGTTCTCCTTTCGAGCGAAGCTGGCGAAGCGTTAGCCTTGGTTCAGCGTTAGCCTTGATTCAGCGTCGGAATCAGTGTTCCTCGTGTGCCACTGCCATGTCGATGTAGACCATGGTGAGCAGCGAGAAGACGAGCGTCTGCACGATGCTGACCAGCACCCCGAGGATGAGGAAGGGGAGCGGGACCAGGATCGGGACCAGGACGAAGAAGGCCGAGACGACCTTGTGGTCGGCGGCGATGTTGCCCATCAGTCGGAGCGAGAGCGAGATCGGGCGCGCCAGGTGGCTGATCAGCTCGATCGGCAGCATCAGCCAGGAGAGGTACCAGATCGGCCCCAGGAAGTGCTTGGCGTACTTCGGCCCGTGCTCCTTGAAGCCATAGAAGTGGGTCGCCAGGAAGACCAGCACCGAGAGCGCGAGGTTGGTCTTCAGCGTGTCGGTGGCCGGCAGGAAGCCGGGCACCAGCCCGATCAGGTTGTTGAAGAGGATGAAGAAGACCAGCGTGCCGACCAGCGGCAGGAAGCGCTCGGCCTTCTTGCGCCCCATCACGCCCTCGGCGATGCCCAGCGTGGCCTCGACGATCAGCTCGTAGAGGTTGCGCGTGCCGAGGCCCTCCTCGGGCACCAGGCGGCCGGTGTTGGCGGCGCTGACGCGGCGGCGGTAGCTGACCGCGCCGATGATCAGCATGGTCACGATGAAGCCGGCGATGATCACGTGGCTCAGCGTGAAGTACGTGTCCCCGAACATCTGCCAGCGCCACTGCCGGCCGAGGTAGTGCTGCGCCCAGGTCTCGAGGTTCTGGTAGCCGGGGATGAGTTGGAACCAGGTCGCGTGCTCGTTCATGGCTGGCTCACTCGGCTGCCGCGGAGCGCTGGGCGAAGGCCGTGCGGAAGCCCTCGATGAAGATCGCCAGGACCACCACCGAGATCCCCGCCAGCAGCGCGAGGGGGTTCACGGGCAGCCGGGTGATCACCAGGTAGAGGAGGACGCCGAGCACGCCGAACTTGAGCGTGAGCAGCACGGTGAGGGTCGCCAGCTTGCGGCCGCTGCCGCCGGCGATGAGGCCGCCGACGATGCGGCGCAGCGCGTAGAAGTTCGCCGCCGCCAGGCCACCGCCGAGCGCCACGCCGAGCACCACCGAGGTGCCACCGACGAACAGGCTCACCAGGATGGCGACCGCGAGGAGCAGGAGGCTGAGGCGCTGGATGCGTACCGTGGGGGTTGCGCTCACTCTTCGTCTCCCTCCTTGCTGACCTCTCTCGCCGCGCGAATGAGGCCACGGAAGCCGGCTGCGATCCCGAGGAGCAAGCACACTAGCATGAGATAGGGCTTGGTCCCGAAGTGACGGTCCAGCCACCACCCTGCCGCGTACCCGATCACGACCGCCACGCCCATCTCGAGACCGAGCGCGCTGTAGCGTAGCGCGGCTCGGGCCATCTGCCTGGCGTCCTTGTCGATCGCCTGCTCCCGCCGACGTTCCGTAGAGGATTCGCCGACATCTTGCGTCGGAGGATCCTCCAGTGCTGCCGTGTTCGGGACTCGATAGCATAGTGATTCCGGGCCGTCAACCGAAAACCCGGGCGCCCGGCGCCGCACGCTGATGCTATAGTCGCGCGACCAAGATCGAGACCATGACCTGCCTCAGCGACGATCTCATCCAGGGCTTCCTCGAGGGCTCCCTGGCGCCCGACACCGCGACCTCGGTCGTTGGGCACCTCGACGCGTGCACCAGCTGCCGCCAGCTGGTCTCGGACCTGGTGCGCTCCAACCCGCCCGCCGGGGTCGCCTCGCCAGCGTCTGCGCCGCGCCTCGAGGTGGTGAGCGTGGAGGCCGCGTCAGGCGCGGCAGGCGCGCCCGCCGGGGCAGACGCGCCCGCCGGGGCCGCGCGCCTCGATCGCCTGGTCGGCAGCACGGTGGGCAACTTCCGCGTCACCGGCTTCCTCGGCGCGGGCGCGATGGGCGCGGTCTTCGCCGGCGAGCACGTCATCCTGGGGCACCGCGTCGCGATCAAGGTCATGCAGCTCGCGGCGGGCGGCGAGGGCGGGCGCGAGCGGGTGCTCCGCTTCATCAGCGAGGCCAAGGCGCTGACGCGGATCCAGGACCCGCACGTGATCCAGCTCCACGACTTCGGTGAGCTGCCGGGCGGCCTCTACTACTACGTGATGGAGCACCTGGAGGGGCGGACCCTCGAGGACGAGCTCCGCGCGCGCGGGCGCCTGACCCCCGAGGAGAGCCTCGAGCTCCTCGGGCAGCTCGCCGCCGGCCTCGAGGCCGCGCACGCCGCCGGCATCCTGCACCGCGACCTGAAGCCGGCCAACGTCTTCGTGGTCGAGGGGCGGCCGCGCCGGCTGAAGCTCCTCGACTTCGGCCTCGCCCGCCACCTCGGCGACGCGCAGCAGCTCACCCAGGGCGGGATGGGGACGCCGCTCTACGCGGCGCCCGAGCTGGTGCGCGGCGAGCGCGAGCGCGTCGGGCCGCAGACGGACGTCTTCGCGCTCGGCGTCATCGCCTACCGCATGCTCTCGGGCCTGCTGCCCTACGACCTGCCCGACGACGTGACGCCCTACCAGCTCTTCCTGCTGACGGTCGAGGAGGCGCCCGTCCCGCTGGCGCGGCGGACCCCGGGGCTGGCGCCCGGCCTCGCCCGCGTCGTCGACGGCTGCCTCGCCCGCGATCCGGCGCGCCGCCCGGCCTCGGCGAGCGCCTTCCTGCGCGCGCTCGAGGCCGCGCTGCGCGAGGGGCAGCGCGCCGCGATCGCGCCCACCGTCGACCAGGGGCCGGCGCCGGGGGACGACCAGGCGCGGCTCGAGGACGCGCCCACCGTCGACGAGGCGAAGCTCGAGGGCTCGCCCACCGTCGACGAGCGGCCGGGACGGCGCGCGCGGGGGGCAGGGCCGCGCGCCTCGACTCGCTGGCCGCTCTTCCTCGGGCTGGCGGCGCTGCTCCTCGCCGGCGT
>JAKLHH010000743.1 GCA_022710245.1 Myxococcota bacterium | reverse complement strand
CCCGCGGCGATGCTTCCGAGGCTGGTGAAGGGCGCGGTGGTGGTGGTGAACCTGGGACCGGTGGCGCTCGAGTCCGGCCCGGAGCGCTTCTTCGTGCGTCAGGAGCTCGATCCCTTCTTCCGCGCGGTCGCCGACCACCTCTGACCCCTCTGACCCAGTCGACTTGACACCGCGAGGCCGCGCTCTCTACAGTGCGTCGTCGACGACCCAGCGAAAGGACGTCTCGATGCGCAGCCTCCTCGCGATCCTCGTGGCACTCCTGCTCACCGCCTGTGTGACCCCGGAGGCGGCCAACCAGTCCTCGGTCCGGGCGCTCACCACGGGGCTCTACCCGAGCCTGCCGCCGAAGAAGATCTCCATCGCCGTGGTGGGCTTCGTCCCGCTCGGCAAGGACGAGGTGCCGAGCGACGCCTTCTCGGCCTACCTGGTCGAGGAGCTGACCCTGCGGCTGGTGGCGGACGGGCGCGTGGGAGTCGCCGAGCGCGCGCAGCTCGAGAAGGTCGTCAAGGAGCTGAAGCTGCAGTCGAGCGGGATGGTGAGCGACCAGACCGCCAAGCAGCTCGGTCAGCTCCTCGGCGTCGACGGCGTCCTGCTCGGCACGTACATGGATCAGGGCAAGGAGATCAAGGTCAACCAGCGCCTGATCGGGACCGAGAGCGGCCAGGTGCTCGCTGCCTCCTCGGTGATGTTCGCCAAGAACAAGCTGATCAAGAAGCTGCTCGGCACCACCCGTCCGCCCCGTCCGCCGAAGGCGCGGCGCTGATCGCCCGCTTGCGCCCGCCTCCCCGGCTCCGCCTCGCCGGCCTCGCGGCGCTCCTCGCGTGCTGCGGGGACGGCGCGCCGCCGCCGGCGCCCACGACGCAGGACAGCCTGCCCGTCGGCTGCGTCCGCTCCGCGGCTTGCGGGGTGCAGCCGTACGCGCGGGTCTCCGACTGCGTGAAGAACTACCTCGACCGCGTGCTCCCCTACGGCCTCGAGCCGGTGGTCGCCGAGATCTACCGCTGCGCGGGCAAGGCCGCGAGCTGCGCTGACCTGCGCGACTGCTTCGGCGCCGGGAGCAGCTGCGACGCCTCGTTCAAGGCGCGCTGCGACGGTGGCGAGGCGATCTACTGCGACCTCCTCGACCACCGCGCCTACCGCTACCGCTGCGGGGCGGCGAAGCTGGAGTGCCGCGTCGACGCCCAGAACACCTTCGCGGCGACCTGCACCGGGGGGGGCGCGAGCCCGCGGCCGCTCGCCACCACCGCCGAGTGCCCGCGCGACGGCTGCACCCGCACGGGCCAGGCGTGCAGCAGCGACGCGCTCGATCGCTGCGCGGGCGACGCGCTGGAGAGCTGCCTCGACGGACAGTGGGTGCGCTTCGACTGCGCCGGGCTCGGGCTCGGCGCGTGCCTGCTCTCGGCGACCGGAACGGCCCGCTGCGGGGCGATGCCCTGAGGGGCTGGCGGGAGGAGACCATCGATGCAGGAGCCTGAACGGATCGCGCGCAGCCTCTGGGACGCCATGAACGGGCGGCGCTGGGACGACGCGGCCGCGCTCCTCGCGGATGGGTTCGAGGCCTGGTGGCCGCAGTCGCGCATGCGTTACATCGGCCGGCGCTTCATCGAGATGAACCAGGCGTACCCGGGGGAGGGGACCATCCGGGTGGAGCGCGCGGCCCCGCTCTCGGACCACGAGGCCGTCACCGAGGTGCGGATCGACTGGCGCGAGCCAGGCCGCGCCGAGGCCACGCTCTTCGCCATCTCCTTCTTCGAGCTCGCGGCCGGCAAGATCTGGCGCCTGCGGGAGTACTGGGCAGACTGCTACGCACCGCCGGCGTGGCAGCTCGAGTTCGGCGAGCGACGGCCCTGACTCCTCCGCGCTGATCCTCTCCGAGCTGGTCCTCTCCGAGCTGATCCTCTCCGAGCTGGTCCTCTCCGAGCTGATCCTCTCCGGCTACTGCGGTGGGTCGTGACGTGCGGTGGGCCGCACGTGCCGGACCGGATCCCGGACGACGCCCCGGGCGCGGCGCTCGCCTCCCGCGAGATCGTTGGCCAGCCTCAGCGGCACGCGGGCTGCAACGCTCCCGCGAGACAACCCGCGAGGAGAGGACCGATGCGCAAGCGCATGACCCATACCCAGCCGCGCTCCCTCGAGGAGCTCCCGCTCGAGGTTCCGCTGGCGGAGCTGCCGCAGCCGCTCGGGGAGTGCACGCTCGAGGAGTGCTCGCACGCACCCCCGCTCGCCACCGAGTCGCCGTCGCGGCTCCGGTCAACACCGCCGCGGCGCCGCCAGGTCACGGTGATCCGGGCCGAGCGCTCCGTGGAGCACCGGCTGGCGCACGCCGAGCGGCCCGGCGAGCTGTGGCTCTGGTGCCTGCACTGCAGCCGCTTCTTCCAGGCGAGGGATCTGCGCGTCGACTACCTCGGGAGCCGGCAGGGCTGCCCGTTCTGCGACGCGGCCGGGCTCGACATCGACATCTTCTACTGGAACGAGTTTCGCCGACCCGGCGACCCGGCGTGGCCGGCCTGCGAGCGCGAGCTCCAGCGCGGGATGACGAGCCGTCGCTGAGGCCGCCTCGCCCGGCGGGGACGTGGCCCCGAGGCGGGTCACTCGCTGCAGTGCTTGGTGATCAGATCGGCGATCTGCGTGTCCTCGGGGGCGACCCGGCGCGCGACCTTGAAGGAAGCGCAGGCCTGTCGGGTCTTCCCGGCGCGGAGGTAGAGGTGGCCGAGGTGGAGCTGCAGGCGGCGGCCGCCCCGCATGGTGACCGCCTTCTCGAGGTGATGGATCGCCGGGCCGAGCTCTCCTGCCTCCTCGTGCGAGCGGGAGAGCAGCTCGCGGACCCGCCGTCCATCGCCGAGCTGGAGGGCCTGCACCAGGTGATCGCGCGCTCGCTTCGGGCGACCTCCGTCGAGGAGCCGGCGCGCCTGGAGGAGGTGGTAGGCCTGCGTCGCCTGCCGGGTCGAGACCGGGCTCGCGGCGGGCCTCGATCCGGGCGAGCTCCCGACCGCCTCGGGGCGTGGGCCTGCGTCGGGGGGCCGCGGGCCTGCGCTGGGCCGCGGACCTGCGTTGCCCGGCGCGGCGCCGGCTGCCCGAGGCGCGGCGACCTCGCGCGGCCGCGTCACCGCTCCGTCGTGCGATCCGGCTGACCCGCCAGGCAGCGGGATGGCGCGCGCGAGCATCGCCCGCTCGGGCTCGGCCGCCCGCCGCGAGGCGCGGTAGGCTCGGAGGCCGAGCATCGCCGCCGCGGTCGCGGCGAGGAAGACGAGCGTGACGAGCAGGAGGCCGCGGTGCCCGGAGCGGCGAGGCGCGACCGCCGGGGCCGCGGCCGGCGCCTCGGCGTCGGCGCTGACGTCGGCGCTGGCGTTGGCGTTGGCGTCCGCCCCGGCGTCGGCCCCAGCACGCGTGAGCGGGGCGGCCGCTCGCGGAGGCGCTCCGCCGGCGGGGAGCTCGCCCCCTGGCTGCTCGCTGGCGGGAGCGGAGGTCCCGCCGAGGACCGGGGCGGGGGCGAGGGGGAGCCGCTCGCTCACCGACCAGCTCTCTTCAGCGCGAGCGGCCTCGAGGCGCGAGGTGAGCTGGCCGGTGTCGACCGGAGAGAGGGCAGGGATGATCACCACCGGCTCGCCGTGACCCGGCAGCGCTGGCAGGTGATCCGCGGTGCTGTCGTCAGGGACCGGCGGCGGCTCGTCGACCAGGCTCACCCTGAGGGCCGGCGTGGTGGGCAGGTCCTCCAGCGCGTCGTGCGCCGCCCGGTCACCGTCCCGCTGGACGCCAGGGAGCGTGTCTGCGAGCGCATCCCAGCCGGGGAGGGTGGCCACGCGCACGGTGGCGTCCTCATCACGCGGCGAGTGAGGTTTGCCCGCCGGGGCGGGCTCCACGTGACCGCGCAGGCCGGCCAGCTCCGCCTCCGCCGCCTGCAGCCGCTGGACGACCACGTCATCGGGGGACCCGCGGGCCGCCTGCGCCGCCGCGAGCTGCGCCGCGAAGGCGCTCGCCTGGGAGGACTGCAGCTCGCGCAGGCGCAGCACCTCCTCCTCGAGCAGCGCGAGCTGCTCGCGTGACTCGCTGACGGTGCGCTCGTCGCTGAACTCCTCGGCCGCCCTCGCCGCGTCCGCGAGCGCGAGCGCCGTCTCCACCACGCGTTCCGCCTCCGCGGCGGGGATCACGTCGGAGGCGAGCTCCCGCAGCGAGGGCGTGGGGGCACCGACCAGGAGCAGCGCGATCCCACCTGCGCGGGCGCCGCGGGCCAGCTCGCCGAGCGCCTCCGGAGAGGTCCCGTCGGTGCGCAGGATGAGCACCGAGGCGCGGTGCTCACGGCAGTCTCGCAGCGTCTCCGCGTGTGAGGCCGCGAAGAGCACTCGCCCGCGAGACGGCTTGACCCGCGCCAGGAGCTCGACGAAGAGCTGCTCGTCGGCGCAGACGATGACGGCCATCCCTGCGACCCACCAGACCCAAACGGACGGTCGACGATAGCACGGGCACGCATCGTTGTGGGCCGGATCCGCGCCGGCGTACGTAGATACCGGGAGCCATCATCCGAGGTCCGCATGACCGTACCCGACTCCGTGCTCGCGCCCGGCGGCCTCGCGCCCCGCGGCCAGTCGCCCCGCACCCCGTCGCCCCGCGCCGCGTCGCCCCGCGCCCCGTTGCCCCGCACCCCGTCGCCCCACGTCCCGTCGCCCCCCACCCCGTTGCCCCGCGCCGCGTCGCCCCACGTCCCCCCCCCCGCCCACGCCCTCCGCGCCCTGGCGCTTCTCCTGCTGGCTGGCGGACAGGTCGCCTGCGCGAGCCCTACCGGGATGAGCAAGCTGGACGCGCGGGAGACGGAGCAGCAACGCTGGCCGGTCGACTACTGCGACTCG
>JAKLHH010000742.1 GCA_022710245.1 Myxococcota bacterium | reverse complement strand
CCATGAAAAAAGACCAAAAAAAAGTGGACCACCGATGGGGGCCCACTTGGCACTACATCCCACCAAATTACGTGATTCCGTAGCATAAGCAGGCTGCGGATGCAACCCCTGAATAGGAGTGTGCAGGGCGGTGGGGGCACAGCCGGCCCGGCCATCGTGCTGAATATATAGTATGCTCGCGTCCTCGGCGCCAGCCCCTCCCTCGCAATACCCTTCTCCCGGTGGCAGACTGCCTCGGAGGATCTGGGCGCCGGGAGAGGGTCTGGCAAGGTCTCTGTCCGCAGGAGCGAGCAATGTCGAGGAGCTTGATGGCGGCGGTGGTCCAGCTCTGCAGCCGCCAGGATGTCGACCGGAACCTCAACACCGCCGAGGCGCTGATCGCGGAGGCCGCCAGCCGGGGCGCCACGCTGGTGGTGCTGCCAGAGAACTTCGCCTACATCGGTCGCCTGGAGGAGAAGGTCAAGCTGGCCGAGCCGCTCTCGGAGAGCGCCCCCGGCCCCATCGTGGCGCGGATGCAGCGCGCCGCGCGAGAGCACCGGGTCCACCTGGTGCTCGGCGGGACGCCCATCTCGAGCGAGGACCCGCGCCGCTTCTACAACACGCTCGTGCTCCTCGGGCCTGATGGCCGCATCGTCTCCAGCTACCGCAAGATCCACCTCTTCGACGTGAACATCCCGGGCGGGGCGGTCTTCACCGAGTCCGCCTGCGTGATGCCTGGGAGCACGCCGACCACCAGCGAGGCGCTCGGCACCCGGCTCGGCTTCTCGGTCTGCTACGACCTCCGCTTCCCGGAGCTCTACCGGGAGCTGGTGCGCCAGGGCGCCGAGGTGCTCTGCGTGCCAGCGGCCTTCACGCTCCACACGGGCAAGGACCACTGGATCCCGCTGCTCCGCGCCCGCGCCATCGAGAACCAGTGCTACGTGCTCGCGGCCGGCCAGCACGGCGCCCACACCGAGTCGCGGCGCAGCTACGGCAAGAGCAGCATCATCGATCCGTGGGGCGCGGTCATCGCCCAGGTGCCCGACACCGACGGCGTCGCGGTGGCGCCGCTCGACCTCGACTACCTGGCGAAGGTGCGACGCGAGGTGCCCTGCCTCGAGCACCGGCGCGTCTGAGCGCGGCGGAGCACGGAGCACGACGTTGGGCAACGCGTACCGCGACCCCGGGCTGACGATCGCCGCGCAGGTGGGCGAGCTCGCGGCTCGCGTCCGTCGCCTCGAGGAGCGCCTCACCCCGCAGCTCCGCGAGCTCCTTCCGCGCGCGCTGGCCGGCCGACTCGAACAGCTCCGCCAGGACGCCACGTCGGCGCCTGGCGACAGCGAGCCCTCGCTGCAGCGCCGGGCACGCGTCCTCGAGGCCGAGGCCCGCGCGCTCGAGGAGGCCATCGCGCTGGCGCCGCAGCTCGAGCGCGACCTCGCCCGCGCTCCCCAGGGCGTACCCGCGCTGAGCCCGCGCTTCACCCCCCTCGAGGTGCGGGAGCGCACGGACGCGCTCGTGCGACGGATCTGGCGGATGCTCCGCGAGATCGACGAGCACGCGTCGGTGCACGCGGTGGCGCCGAGCTTCCTGCGCTGCACCCACTTCGTCGGGCGCTTCCACCTGCTTGGCTGCCCCTTCTCGCTCCTCCTGCAGCCGCTGCTGCAGCCAGCAGCGCAGCCGCTGGAGGACACGATGGAGCACACGCTGGCCACGTTCGTCTCGCCGCTCATTCCCTCGTTCCGGCTGCAGCCCGAGCGGCTCTTCTACCGGCCGCTCGTCTGGCTGGGACAGCTGGCGCGGATCCAGGTCGAGGGCCGCGGCTTCCTCTTCGACGGCGGGGCGACGACCCAGCGCCGCGTCCTGGCCGGGCCCGTCTGGGACGCGCTGCGCGACCTGGCCCGCGCGGAGGGCGCGATCGCCGTCGAGGTGACCGGCGACACCGCGCGCTGCCGCTGGCACGGGCCGATCGAGCCGCGCGTCCTCACCGCGGCAGCCGCCCTGCTCGCGGCGATCCGCCGCGCCGAGCGGCACGCGGCGCTGCTGCGCTGATCAGCCCCGCCACCAGCGCGCACCGTGTGCAAGCCGTTGCCCGCTGTGCCAGTTCGTGCTGCACCCGGTTCACAGCTGTCGACGGGTTCCGACACTGCCCGACGATGTTTCGCCCGGTTGCCTCCTCGCGAGGCATGGCGCGGGAGTTGCTCTGCACCACGACCAGCCAACAACCGGGAGGCCATCGATGAGTAACTACCACTGGGGTCATCGCTGGGACATCACTGCAGGGCTGCTGGTCGCGCTGCTCGCTGGCTGCGGAGTGGAGGACGAGGGGGCCTGGAGCTCACCGGGCGCACCACAGCAGAACGTGTCTGATGTCGTCCCCGAGCCCGCACCGGAGCCGATCCCCGTCGAGCCTGGCGGGGCCGTCCTCACGACGCGCGCTCCTGCGGACGAGGGGATCTCGTGCACGCTGCCGTCCTCGAGCGGCGTCCAGGTCGAGCCGCAGTCGGGCGGTGGCGACCAGATCTCTCGCGACACGCTGTGCCTGCCGCCGGCCTTCGAGGCGAGCCCCGGCCTCTGCTGGCAGGTGAGAGGCTTCGAGGCGCGCGCCGCGGCCATCGCCGCCTGCTGGGCCGAGGCGCAGAAAGATCTCGAGCGTCAGGGCACGCGCATCCTGGGGCGCGAGTGGCGCCAGGCGGCGCTGCCCTTCCTGCCGTCGATCTGGTCGCGGAGCAGCGAGGAGATCGCCGCCCTCGCCCACCAGCTCACCGCCGGGCTGGCGCACATCCTGACCGGCGGCGCGAGCAACGCCGCGCCGGGCTCGCCGCTCTGCGTCCCGCTCGCGGCGGGACTGAGCGCCGCGCAGGCCGTGGCGCTGGCCGAGAAGGACATCGCGCTCCTCGTGAAGAGCACGCAGCGCGACGTGGCCGCGGTCGAGGCGGCCCTCAGGCGCGGGGTGGACGCGCAGGTGACCAAGGACCTCCACCTCCACCTGAGGGTGAAGCTGATCGAGCAGCCGGCGCCGCTGACACCCGAGGGCACCTGCGCCTTCCACGCGGAGCAGCAGTAGCGCGAGCCCGACGGGTCTGACGGAGCCGCGGCCTCAGCCGAGGAGCGGCCAGACCAGGGCCCCGGCCAGCGCGAGCCGCACCAGGTGCTTGCCCCGCGGGAACCGGGCCTTGTAGCGGTTCCAGGCCAGCGCGAGCAACGTCACGCGCGACAGAGCCAGGCCGGGACCATCAGCGCGCCTCGGGCTCGCTCGTCTGTCACCAGGTCGCCTCGACGAGCTCCACCTGGCTGGTGGCGACCTCGCGCACGATCGCGGCGTGGGGCCCGTGCACGGCGACCTCCACCACCGCGGCGACCCCGAGGCTGACCGGCGCCGACCAGCTTGCGCCTCCGTCGTGGCTGTACTTGAAGAACCAGCCCGTCAGCTCGCGCCAGCAGGCGACCAGGTCGGCGCCGTCCGCGGCGATGCGAGGATCGAAGACGTAGGCGGCCTGGTGCAGGTCGCGGACCGTCCAGGTGACCCCGTCGGCGGTGGCGAGGAGGCGCAGGCGGTGCTGGCTGGCCCAGCTGATCGCCTGCACGCCGACCAGCCCGGCGCCGCTGGCCGCCAGCCGATCGGTGCGGAGCAGCCCGATGGTCCCGCCGCCGAGGTCGGGCTGCTTGACGAAGGTCTTGCCGCCGTCGTCGCTGGTGAAGACGCCGAAGCCGGAGCCGAAGACGAGGCGCTGGCCCACCACGTAGGCGCCGCCGGGGAAGTCCTGCAGCCCGGGCGAGGTGGGCGTGGCCCAGCCGCCGCCGACCGACCAGGTCGCGAGGTCGCTCTGCTGCGTGCACCCGAAGACGTGGGTGTCGTGCTGGAAGCCGACCGCGAGCTTGCGATCGGCGGTGAGCGGACGGAAGAAGCGGCTCTCGACCCAGCCAGAGCAGAGGAACGAGTCGGCGCTCGTGTAGCCCTTCTCGAAGGTCCAGACCGCGCCCGCGGCGTCGCCCCGCAGGACCGCCACGGCCGTCGCGGTGGCGCCCGCCAGCAGGAGCTCACCCGACGGGAGCGGGACGAGGTCGCGCGCCAGCGCCTGGCTGAAGACCTTGATCGGCGCGCCGAAGCTGCCCGCGTCCGGACGCCGCCTGAGGAGCAGGTCCTTGGCGCCGCCGGTGTCACCGTAGAAGACGAGGAGAGCGCCGTCGACGAAGAACGCGCGCGGGCCGCGGCCGCCGGCGAGATCGAGGCGGAGCGGAGCGGCCACCGTCGGGGGCGGCGCCGGGGGCGGCCAGTCGCCGGGCTGATCATGGGCGCTCGCGTCGCGCCGCTCGCGAGCGCCGTCGCGAGGCCCGTCGCTGTCGCGCACCGCCGCGTCGCGCGGACCGTCCGCGCGGCCGCCGTCGACGAGCGGGGCGCCGCAGCGCGCGGGGTCCGGGCTCGGCTCGGAGTCCTGCAGGCAGACGCCGCCGAGGCACTCGACCGGCGGGCCGTCGGGCACGCAGGTCGCGCCCTCGACCTTGCTGCACCCGCCGCTCTGCTCGGCGCCGGTGAGCGTGCGGTAGCGCTGGTACTGCGTGGGGTGCCCGAGGACGCACTGGACCACCTGACGCGCGCTGCAGGGGCCGCCAGGCAGGGCGCTCTCGGTCTGGCAGCCCGGCCCGGCCCCGAGCGCGCCGAGGGTCAGCGCCGCGCTGGCCGCGAGGAGCCACCGCCGCAGCCTGCGACCGCTTGTCATCATGCCTCCTCGAGCTCGAGCCTCAAGCATCGCACCGGAGGAGGCGCGGCCACAAGCCGCGACGCACGACGGCCGCGACGCACGACGGCCGCGACGCACGACGGTACGGTACGGTCAACCGTGGCGTGGTCCGCGCAGGTTCGCGAG
>JAKLHH010000741.1 GCA_022710245.1 Myxococcota bacterium | reverse complement strand
GCGGACGTGGAAATCACAGGAGGACCGACCGGCGGAGAGCGAGGGGGGAGCGGGGAGCCAGGGGAGCCAGGGGCGGAGAGCGAGGGGGGGGAGCAGGGAGCGGGAGCCAGGGGCGAAGAGCGCGAGGAGATCAGAAGAACGACTTGTGCGCCCCGATCCCGAACACCGTATAGTCCGAGTGGTACGTCCCCCCGCCGACGCCGACCGCGCCCGTCGGGTTGATCGGGTTCACCTGGAGCGACTTGCTCTCGCGGAAGTCCACCACGCGCGTGGCCGAGAACGAGCGCGCGACCATGAGATCGAACCGATAGCCCGCGACGGCGTAGCCGACGCCGAGCGTGATCACGTGCTTGTCGCTGTCCATCGAGCCCACCGACGCATAAGCCTGCTGCGTGGCGCCCCGCTCGAAGAGGTAGCCTCCGCGCAGGGTGAGCGGGATGCGCTGGAACGTGTGCTCCGCGCCGAGGCGCACCGTGACGCTGTCCTGGAAGTTCAGCGGCGTCTGCAGCGTCGGCACCCGGTAGCGATCGATGCTCGGGATGTTGAGGATGAAGATGTCCTTCGGGAAGACCTGGATCGACTGCGTCGCCGACCACTGCTCCCAGTCCACCTCGAGCTCGACGCGGAGCCCCTCGAGTGGCCGCACCTCGACGCCCGCGCGGAGCATCATCGGCAGCGTGATGGCCACGTCCGCGCTGTCGCCCTCCACCCGTGACTTCTCGTAGAGCGAGCTCGTCGGGAGCTGCACGTTGATCTTCCCGCCGCCGCGGATCCAGAAGGGGAGCTGGTAGGAGACCCCGAGCCGCACCATCCGGTGCGGCGAGTAGATGATCCCCACCTTGCCCGAGGGGTTGAAGTTGTCGACCAGCTTCAGCTGCGCCAGCGAGTCGTACTCCGGGTCCTCGGGGCCGCTGCTCAGCGCGCCGTTGTAGCTGGAGATCGCGCTGAAGGTGACGAAGTTGACGAAGAGGTTCTGCAGCGAGACCCCGACGAGGAGCCCCGGCAGCACCTGCACCGAGAGCGCGAGGTCCAGGTAGACGAGGCGCGTCCCCTCCTGGTTGATCAGCGAGTAGCGCTGGGGCGCGTCGGTGTGCGCCGTGTCCAGGCAGTGCACCGGCGCGGCCGGGTCACACGGCGCGTAGCTCGGGGCCGGGAACCCCAGCGTCGCCGAGTAGGGCGCGGTGAAGGAGACCCCGCCCCAGAGGCGGTTCTTGACCAGCGGGAAGCTAGCCGCCAGCGTCGGGATCGGGATCAGCGGCCCCTCGAAGCCGATCTTCGGCAGCAGGTTCCCGCCCGAGTCGACCCGCGTGTAGCTCGCCTCGTAGAAGATCAGCGAGCCGTCGAGGGTGAGCTGCAGCCCGCCCAGCCCGCCGATCCCCGCCGGGTTGTACCAGATCGCCGAGGGGTCGTCGGCGCCCGCCACGAAGGCGCCGGCGCGACCGAACGCCCGGACGCCGTGCCCGGCCAGCGCGAGACCGCTCGCGCGAGCCGCCTGCGGGGCCGCGAGGAGGAGGACGAGGAAGAGGAGCGTGGGCGCCGAGCGCGGTGCGCGAGCAGTGGTCCGGGTCATGGAGCGGCGGTGCAGGGACCGTCACAGCGGCGCTGGACGATCTCGAAGAACTTGGCGAGCCCTGTCTCCGTGTTGGCGAGGAAGTCCCTCGCCTGCCGGATCGCCTCACCGAAGTCGGGGCCGCTGTAGGGCGTGCCCGCGCCCGGCTTGAGGCGGTGGAGCTCGGTGGACAGATCGAGGAGCGTCTGCACCGGCGACTTGCCGGGTGACTGCTCCTGGTAGGCGTTGCCGAGGATGCGCGAGAGGACCCGCTTCGAGCAGCGGTGGACGCCGCCGCCCGTGGCGATGCACGTGCGACCGCCGCCGCAGGACGCGCCCGCCGGATCGCAGGGCTCCTCCGCGTCCGCCGCCAGCGCTGGCCCGAGGAAGCGCAGCGCAGCGGCCACCAGGCCGCGGCGGCTGTCGAGCGCCCGTCCCACGGCGTGCGCCGCCGGGACCAGGTCATCATCGTCGAGGAAGAGCTGGGCGAGGTCCGCGATCCCGGTGATCGCCGCGCGGAACGCCTCGCTCGCCGTGAGCTCGTCGACGAGGTGACGCGCGACGCGGTAGACCGCGTCCTTCACCGTCGGCTGGCCGTCGAGCACGCGGAGGAAGTCGACCGCGCGCGCCAGGATCGGACCGGTCAGCGTCTCCTCGAGCGAGGCAGGGAGGCCGCTGCCAAGCCAGCGCGCCACGTCCCCGACGCACTCGCCGCTCGCCACGGTGCACTTCGACCCGGCGCCGAAGTCCGTCACGCACTGGTCGTCCTTGCTGCACTTGCCCGCCTCCGGGAGCTGCCTCCCGGTGCGGTGCGCGGCGAGGCGTCCGCGCAGGAAGTCGAGGAGGACCACGGCCGCGGCGGGCAGCCGCCGGTTCTTGAAGCGCAGGCCGCTGCCGCTGCCCTCGGTGCCGAGGTAGAGGTCCACCAGCGACGAGGTCGCCTCGTCCCACGCCTGCGCCAGGCGCGCGTCGGCCCCTGCGGCCAGCGCGGCGAGGGCGCTCCGCTTGGCGGCGAAGGCGTCGGCGAGGAGGTAGTATGGCGAGACCCCGCCCGCGACCTTGGTCTTGCCGTCGGTGGTCATGCTGTAGGCGCGGCCGTCACGATAGGTGAGCCCCGAGATCCGCGCCGGATCGATCAGCGCGGCGAGCGTGGCCGCGAGCGCGTCTCTCGCCGGCACACCGCCGCTCACGGTCAGCGGATCGAGCACTGCCGCGGCGGCGGAGAGCGCCGGCATCAGATCCCCGCGCCCGAGGAGCTCGACGAGCAGCGGCTCGTAGGTCACGCCCCCGTCGCCCCAGCTGAAGTCCGGCGCCTTCGGGCTGGTGTACTGATACGTCTTGCTGGACTTGCTCGACCAGTGCCGGTGGATCACGCCGACCATGTCGAGGAAGAGCTTCTCCGCGTCGTGGTCGGCGAAGGCCTGGATCACCGGCCGGAACGCCTCGTAGAACTGGCAGGGGTCGTTCGCCGAGCAGGAGAACTGGGGGTGCGGGATCTCCCAGTCGAGCAGCGTGCCTGCGTGGTAGCTCCAGACCGGGTGCCCGTCGATGTCGACCGGCGGGTCCATCAGCATGGCCATCGTCGTCGGGAGCGGGTTCAGGAACATCAGCCGGTTCACCGCCTCCGTCGTCGGGTGCGAGGACATCCCCTCGATCCCGGTCATCATGCTGAGGATCGTGTCCTCGCCGACGCTCTTGATGATCACGGAGAGCCAGGTGGGCATCTTCTCGGTCTTCAGCCGCAGGTGCGCCTTCGGCGTCGAGGTCAGCTTGCCGCTCGCGTCGCGCAGGCGCGCCATCGACTGCGCGTAGAAAAGCGCGCCGTTCTCCACCTCGAAGAGGTCACACGCCTTGAACTTCGCCACGCAGAGATCGGTGCCGGCGATCTTCAGACCGATGCAGGCGTTCTCCTTGTTGCAGATGCGCATCCCGTTCGTGTTGTTGATGATGTGGAAGAGCCGCTGCTGGATGCTGCGGTTGGCGCCCGTGTCCGGCTGGGTGCGGTCGACCGGCTGCGTGAAGGCGCCGCCGACGAGCTTCATCTTCGCGTCGAGCGTGGCCACGTCCCGGTGCTTGAAGTAGTTGGCCAGCATGCCGCCCAGGTTCCGCGTGCGGACGTCGGCGAAGCCGTGCAGGACATCCGCGCCGAGCCCCGGGATCGCCACGATCTTCTGCAGCACCACGATCAGGTCGTCGAAGAGGTTCGAGGCTGGCTCCACCTTCGCCTCGGGGTGGAGCTTGCCGAGGTCCTTCGCGTCCATGGCGGCGGCCAGGAGCCGCGCGACGGAGGGCTCGTGCTCGAGGAGGAGCTTCCGCATCGCCTCCAGGGTGGCGTCGATGCCCGGATCGCGGAGCAGCTGCAGCACCCCGTGCGCGAGGTCGAGGACCGGCGCCTTGCCGCCGTCGAAGCCGCTGTAGCTGAGCGCCTCGCCAGCGGCGCCGAGCTTCACCGCGCTGCGCCGGGGTCCGAGGAGCCCGCTCGCTCCGAGCGCGAGCTTGAACGCCGTGTCCTGCTTGGGGTCGAGGAGCTGCACCCCATCGCGGGCGAGCGCGGCGAGCAACGTGCGGTCGAGGTCCACGTACGCATAGAGCGGTGCGCCGTCGGCAGCGAGCGCCCTGCCCTGCGCATCGCGCGCCGCGGCGGTATCCGGCTGGGCGACGTCGACGCGGAAGGGCACCGGCGCCGCCTTGCCCTGGGTGACGAACTTGCCGAGCGCGTCCGCGTCGGGGAGACCGTCGCCGTCGGCGTCGACGAAGGGCGCGGGGAGTGGCTTGCCCGCGCCGGACGACACCTGGGCGAGCCCGCGATAGTCCCGGCGCACGAGCAGCGTCGGCGTGCCCTCGGCGAAGTCGGCGTGCTCCGCGAGGAGCAGGTCGAGCCCCAGGCGGAGCGTGCGCTCCTGGGCGCCGGGGTGGATCGGCTGCCCCGTCCCCGGGTCGTTCACCTTGCGTGCGGCGCGCAGCTCGAAGCCCAGCGCGTCCATCAGCTCGACGAAGGTCTGGTGGCCGGCGCCGCGCTCGCCGACGAGCCCGGTCAGCTCACCCAGCAGCCCCTGCAGGTCCGGGTAGGCGAGGACCTCGCGCATGAGCCCGAGGCACACGCCCCGCGGACGGTAGCCCGCGCGTCCGTCGAGGCGCGCCAGCGCCCAGTGGAGCCCGGTGTCGCCCTCGAGGTCCTGGAGCACCTCGGCGCCCTTGCGCACGAAGGCCGCGACGCGCTCGGTGGCCAGCGGCGCGAGCCCGAAGTCCGCGCGCATGCGGTTGGCGGCGCTGGCGAGGTCGGGCACGGTGTCCAT
>JAKLHH010000740.1 GCA_022710245.1 Myxococcota bacterium | reverse complement strand
TCGCCTCGGGAGCGGGGCCAGCTACCACGTGATGGCGCTGGTGATCCTGCTGCTGCCGCTGATGATCCTCGCGCTCGTCTACGGGGTCCGCGGACCACGCGCGCTCAGCTGGCACGAGGGCAGGGCGCTCAACGAGGGCGAGAGCGGGCGCCTCACCGACAGCATGCCGCCGCCGCCGCCGGTCGAGCCGAGGGCGAGCCCGGGCCCCACGAGCGAGGAGGCAGAGTGACCATGAGCCGCCGCGCAGGTCTTGCCCTGGTGCTGACGCTGCTCGCGGGCTGCGCTCACGATCAAGAAGATGGTCGAGCAGCTCCCGCCCTGTCCGCCCAGCCGCTGACCCGCCTCGCTTGAACGTTCAACGCCGCCGGGTCTCGCGCACGGACGCGAGCGCGATCTCGAGGGTGGCGCCGGGGTCGCGGTCGCGCCAGCGGATCCGCTTCGCCACGAGGTCGAGGTCGAGCGCCGGGTCACCGTCGAGAGGCTGGTCGTCCACGGCGCGCAGGAAGTGGCGGTCGCGCGTCTGGCAGACCGCGTAGCCGCCCACGCGCTTGCCGCCGAAGAGGTCGGTGCGGCCGCACTGCAGGAGCAGCTGGCAGTTCACGCCCTGCCGCCAGGCGGGCCAGAGGCGCAGGCAGCGGCTGCCGGGGGCGACCGGCGCGGCGGGCCCGGCGGCGATCACGGTCCCCTGGCCCTCGAGGGGCTCGGCGCGGGCGGCGCAGCCGGCGGCGAGGGCGGCGAGCAGGAGCGAGAGGGCGAGGGCGAGGTGGCGCGTGAGTGGCGGCATGGTGACCTCGTCGGTGGCTGTCCTGAGGAGGAGAACGCCCGGCGAGGGCTGGCGTGACAGGCCGCGAGCGCGAGCCGCTCAGGGCCTGAGCAGCTGGAAGTAGCTGAAGTGATCCCCGAACATCTTCTGCAACCCGGTCACCAGCCCGGCCTCGCTCAGCGTCTCGAGGAACGCCGCCTGCCAGTCGGCGTGGAGCTTGGCGCTCTCGGTGCCCGGGCGCCCACCCGAGTCAGGGTGCAGGCTCCCGTCGGGGCGGTACCAGCAGAAGCGGCCGACGTGGGCGTAGCGCGAGAGCTGCTCGGTGAGCGCCGACAGGATCCCGCCGAGGCTCAGCGAGTCGCGCTCCCAGCCCTCGGCCGGCGCCAGGTGCGGCACCACGTCGCTGGAGGCCGCGAAGCGCAGGTGCCGGCGGCCGTGCGTGGCGTCGTAGGCCGCCTCGAAGGTGCGGTCCCCGACGCGCGGTGAGCCGAAGGTGTAGGTCCCCAGCACGGCCGCCTCGCCGAGCCGCGGACCCGCCAGCGTGGCGAGGGCGCCGCCGAGGCTGTGGCCGGTCAGCCAGTAGCGTCGCTTGCGATCAAGGAGCTTGGCGAGCGAGGTGCCAGGAGCGCTCCAGAGCGCGTCGAGGCCGTTCGCGAAGCCCGAGTGCACGGTGCCGGGCGCCTCGGGGAGCTGGCGGCCACGGAGGGCGTCGAGGTCGGTGGTGATGTTGAGGTAGCTCTCCCAGGCGTCGTTGCCGACCGCGGTGCCGCGGAAGGCGACGACGAGGGGCGCGGGCCCGGCAGGGTCGGTCAACCCCTCGGCGACCGGCGCGTAGAGGTCCGCGCGCATGCCGTCTGCCTCCACGCGTTCGAGGAGCTTGAAGCCGAGCGCGCCGGCGGCGGCCGCCGCGTCGGGCCGCGCGCGATAGCTGTAGCCCGCCAGCTCGAGGAGCAGCGCCGCTCGCTCTGGCACCAGCTCGTCGACGCGCGTGACCGCGAGCGGAGGCTCGTCCCCGCCCGCGGCGCCGCAGCAGGCCAGCGCGGCAGCGGCGAGCGTGAGCAGGAGGTGGGTGGTGGCCGAGGGGGACCGGCGGTTCGTGCGGTGCAGCGTGCGCATGGCGCCTCCTCGATCTTCGAAGAGAGCAAGGCTCGCGCCAGCAGCGGCGGCGCCAAGTCGCGAGAACCACGGCGGCTGTGCGTGAGCGCGGGTGGCGGCCCGAACGGCCGCCGGCAGTCGACGGCTGCGGACTCCTGGTTGCGCTCGTCTCCTCCGTTCGCTCCTCGAGCTCAGCGAGCGTGGATCGACCCTGGAAAGTCCGCTTGACACCTCACCCCCTGTCTCTGTCGCGCGCGCTTGACAGCTCCGAGGCCGGCCGTCGCCACCGGCGAGAGGAGCCTCGAGATCCAGCGGGTTTCGCCGTCCCGCGCGCTGGCCCGCCGGCTGCATTGCTCGCGGACAACAACTCAACATTGCCCGGAGGTCATACGAATGAGACGCCTTCTCCACGGAGCCATCACCTGTCTCGGCATCACTCTCCTCATCGGCTGCGGTGACAGCGACGAGGGAGGCGTGAGCACGCGCGCGCGCAACCTGGCCACCGGCGAGATCCAAGACTTCCCGGGCACCACGGTGCCCGAGGGCTACGTCCCCTGCGCCTCCAACGACCCGTCCTGCGGCATCCCGCCCGAGGTGCCCTGCGAGAAGCTCGGCACCGTGGTCTGCCCGCTCCACCCCGAGTGTCGCCTGAAGGCGCTCTGGTGCATGGGCGAGGGGACGGTGAGCCCGAACGACTCCACCCCCAGCGACCCCGCCGGCAACACCGGCGTCGTGAAGGAGACCTGCGAGTACGGCTGCGTGCCGGCGAAGCTCACCTGCGAGGAGATCGCCGACCAGACGCAGTGCCTCACGCGCACTGACTGCGAGTGGTCCCAGTGGGTCTGCCCGGCCTGCGTGAACTGCCCCTGCAACCCGACCTGCCACCAGAAGGTCCTCCCGCCGCCGCCGCCGCCCCCGGTGAAGAGCTGCAAGAGCAACGCGGACTGCGGCAAGGCAGAGCTCTGCCTCTTCAAGAGCGGCTGCGGTAAGCTCGGCGACGGCACCTGCGAGGCGCGGCCCCAGGCGTGCCCCGCCGTCTACGGCCCGGTCTGCGGCTGCGACGGCAAGACCTACGGCAACGAGTGCGAGGCGCGCGGCAACGGGAGCTCGATCGCGCACGCCGGCGCCTGCAACACGCCGCCGCCCGTCGGCTGCAAGACCAACGCGGACTGCGGCCCGGCCAAGTACTGCTTCTTCAAGAGCGGCTGCGGCAAGACCGGCACCGGCGCTTGCGTGAACATGCCCCAGGCCTGCACCCAGGTCTACGCGCCGGTCTGCGGCTGCGACGGCAAGACCTACTCGAGCGACTGCAGCGCGGCCGGCGCCGGCGTGAACGTGGCGGCGCCCGGCGAGTGCAACCCGGTCCCCGACCCGAAGGTCTGCTCCGCCCTCGCGCAGAAGTACGTGGCGGCGCTCCCCGCCGCCAAGGCCTGCCAGCCCTTCACGCCGACGCTGATGAAGCAGTGCGCGATCCCCGTCACCACGGACCTCGTCTGCCACACCTGCACGACCTTCGTGAACGACGCGACCGTGCTCAAGGCGATCGAGAAGGACTACCTGGCCAAGGGCTGCGACAAGCAGCAGCTCGCCTGCCCGATGATGGCCTGCCAGGCGCCGGTCAACTCCACCTGCGCCCCCGCCGCGAACGGATCGACGGCGGGTAGCTGCAAGGACCTCTCGAAGTAGCTCGTCTCCCCCGCCCGCCCTCTCCCGGGGTGGCTCTCCCCGCCGGCGGCCCGCGATGGTGCGGGCCGCCTTTTTCATTTGCGGGCGGTCGCCGGACGGCTCAGCGCGAGCCGCGTCCGCGAGCGAGCCGTCCCCTGAGCCGCGCGCCGAGCTCGGCCACCTCCTCGAGCCCGAGCAGGCGGCAGAGCCCGAGGTAGACGGCGGCCCCGACGCCGAGCGCGAGCCCGAGCTCGAGGAGCCGAGAGAGCGTCCCCGGGCTCGCCGGCGCGAGCCAGCGGACGAAGCCGCGATCGCAGGCCCAGGCCGCGCCGCCCATCGCCGCGGCGGCTAGGGTGATGCGCGCGAGCCCGGCGCCGAGGCCGCGGTGCCAGGCGCCGCCGCAGCGCCGCTGGTAGGCGACGAGGAGGATGCCGAGGTTGCAGAGCGCGGCGAGGCTGGTCCCCAGCGCCAGCGCGCGGAAGCCGTGCCGCGGGTGCAGGCCGAGGTTGAAGAGCACGTTGGCGGCGACGGCGGCCACCGTGGCGAGCACCGGGACGCGCGGCGCCCCCAGCGTGTAGAAGACCGGCGCCGCCACCTTGACCGCCGCGTAGGCGAGGAGCCCGAGCGCGTAGAGGCGCAGCGCCGCCGCCGAGGCGAGCGTGTCCGCGGCGTGGAAGGCGCCGTGCTGGTAGATGACGGCGATGGTCGGCTCGGCGAGCACCCAGAGCGCGACCGCGGTCGGCAGGCTGAGGAAGACGACCAGGCGCAGCCCGCGCCCGAGGAGGGCCGAGACCTCGGCGAGCGCGGCCTCGCTGGCGCCGCCGGCGAGGCTGCGGGAGAAGCGCGAGAGCGTCACGGTCCCCACCGCGACCCCGAACATGCCGATGGGGAGCTGCATCAGACGGAAGGCGACGTTGAGCCAGGTGACGGCGCCGTCCTCGGCCGAGGCGAAGGACGAGCTGACGTAGATGTTCACCTGCGTCGCCATCAGCCCGATGGTGGCGGGCGCCATGGTGACCAGCACCTGGCGCAGCCCGGCGTCGCGCAGGCGCAGATCGAGGCGCGGGGCGAACCGGTAGCCCACGCGAGCGAGGGCGACCCACTGCACGCCGAGCTGGAGGAGCCCGCCCGCGAGGGTGGCGAGGGACCAGCCCACCGCCGCGGTCCGGCTGGCGCGCGCGCCGGCCGCCCAGAGCCCGACGCCGGCCGCGATGGCGACCAGGTTGAACATCGCCGGCGAGAGCGCCGGCCAGAAGGAGCGCTCCTCGGCGTTGAGCATCCCCATCATCACCGCCGCCACCGAGACGAGGAGCAGGAAGGGCATC
>JAKLHH010000074.1 GCA_022710245.1 Myxococcota bacterium | reverse complement strand
GAAGAGCTCGACGAAGCGCTCGCGCTTCTCCGCCTCGAGCTCGCGCCAGGGGGCGCCCAGGCTGCGCCGCGCCATCTCGTCCCAGTCGAAGATGGTGTTCGCCACCGCGAGGATCGCCCGGTGCCGCTCCTGCCGCTTCGCCATCCCCTGGCGAGCCGGATCGCGCAGGATGCCCAGCACCTCGTCGATCTTCTTCCGCACCAGCGCCTCGGTGCCTCCGGTCCGCTGCTCGGCGCGCGCCTCACCCGCGGCCGCGAGCGCCACGAGCACCGCCATCACCAGCCCCCTGAAGCTCAAGCTCCTCCGTCGCATCATCCTCCACACCTTCCTTCCCGTCCCGGTCACGACCTGCCGGGGTAGGGCCCGCTGCCGTCGACCAGAGTGCCGGTCGCCTGCGCCAGCCTGGCCAGCCCCAGGTTCAGCCTCAGCACCGCGTCCATCCGCGCCAGGCGCATGGTGAGGTACGCGGTCACCGCGTCGGTGAGGTCGCGGGCCGTGCCGAGCCCCGCGGCGAAGTCCGCCGACGCACGCACCATCCACTGCTTGGCCAGGGGCAGCGCCCGGCCGGCCTCGTCGACGTCCTTCTGCGCGCGCAGCGCCTCCTCGTAGGCGACCCGCACCTCCGCCGGGATCCCCGCCCGCGCCCAGTCGAGCAGGGCCTGCAGCCGCTGCCCCTTCGCGCGCGCCTCGCGGGCGCGCTGCCCCGGCATGTTCGCCCACAGCGTCCAGCGCAGCCCGACGAGCACCGCCGGCACGAAGCTGTGCAGCGGGTCCGTGTAGTAGCGCGAGTCGACGAGCTCGCGCCCCGGCGTGTAGGCCGCGGTGATCTGCCCGAGCGCGAAGAGGTCGGGCAGGTAGCCTGCCCACTCGGCGCGGGCGAGCGCCGCGTAGGCTGCGATCCCCTCGGTGAGAGCGCGCAGCTCCGGCCGGTGCCGCAGCCCCAGCGCGACCAGCCCGTCGACGGCCCGGCCGACCCGGCCCACCGGCCCCAGGCCCCCCTCCGCGAAGAGGAGCCGCCCTCCCTGCGGCAGCCCCAGGTAGGCGGCGAGCCCGGCGCGCGCCTGCGCGATCCCGGTGCGCGCCTGCGCGAGCGCCATCCGCGCCGAGCTCTGCGCCACCCGCAGCCGCAGCAGGTCGAGCTCCCTGAAGCTCGTGCTCCCCTCCTGCAGCCGCTGCCGCGCCGTGGCGACGGAGCGGTCGGCGATGCGCACCGCCTCCTTGAAGATCAGCTCGGCCTCCTGCGCGAAGAGCTGCAGCTCGTAGAGGCGCGCCACCTCCAGCGCGACCTCGGCCTGCGTCATCCGGGTCTGCGCGCCGGCGGCCTCCAGCCCGTGCGCGGCCGCGCGGCGGCGGTAGCCGATCTTGCCGAAGGTGTAGAGCGGCTGCAGGACCTGGAGCCTGCCGCCGACGGTGACCGTCAGGTCGCTCCAGGAGAAGTCGTAGGCGCTCCGCGTCGAGCCGACCACCGTGCCCGGCGCGATGGCCGCCTTCTCCGACGGGCCCGCCCCGGCCTCCAGCTCGAGCCTCGGCCAGCGCGCGGCGTCGGCCTGCCCCTTCAGCGCCGCCGCCTCCACCTCGCCGGCGCGGCTCGCCGCGACCCGCGGGTTCTGCTGCCGCGCCAGCGCGATGGCCCGCGCGCGAGAGAGCCTCGTCTCGGCCGCCGCGCCTGTCGTCAGGACCAGCGCCGCGACCGCCGTCCAGCAGGTCAAGAGCCGTCTCATCCGCGCCTCCTCCCTCAGAGCCCCGGCACCTCCGCGCCCTGATCGCCGCCCTGCTCGTTGCCACCGTGCTTGTCCTGGTCCTTGTCCTTGCCCTTGCCCTTCAGCCCGTACTTGACCAGCAGATCGATGAGGTCGATCGCGGGCTCGGTCTGCGCGATGCGGCCTCCGTCGGCGAGCTCGCGCGAGTCGCCCCCCGGCGAGAGCGCCACGAACGCCGCGCCGAGGAGCCCCTCGCTGCGGATGGAGGCGATGGTGTCCGCCGGGAGCTTCACGCGCTCCTCCACCGCGAGGTCGACCACCGCCACGTAGTTGACGAGGGAGATGCGCTGCACCTCGCCGATGGCGACGCCCGCGACGCGCACCGCCGCGCCCACCTTGAGCGGCCCGACCGAGGCGAAGCGCGCGTGGAGCACGTAGCGCTTCGCCTGGAGCGGGTGCAGGCCGCCGATGGAGAGGGAGAGGTAGGCGAGCACCGCGGCCCCCGCGAGGACGAAGGCGCCGACGGCGATCTCGGTGCGGGTGTGCGTCTCCATCGCCCTCCTCAGAAGAGCAGCGCGGTCATCACGTAGTCCGCCGCCAGGATCAGCACGGTGGTGGTGACGACAGCGCGCGTGGTGGCGCGGCCGACCCCGAGCGCGCCCTGGGTGGCCACGGTGCCGCGGTAGGCGGCGACCCAGACGATGAGCACCGCGAAGACGAGTGACTTCCAGAGCCCCACCGAGACGTCGCTCGTCGAGACCGCCTCGCGGATGCTGCTCATGAAGACGCCGCCGTCCACCTGGAGCACCGCGACGCCGAGCAGGTAGCCGGCGAGGATCCCGGTGACGTCGTAGAGCGACGTGAGGAGCGGCACCGCGACCAGCGCCGCGAGGAGGCGCGGCGTCACCAGGTACTGGAGCGGGTGCACCGCCAGCGAGGCGAGCGCGTCGACCTGCTCGGTGATCTGCATGGTGCCCAGGGTCGCCGCGATGGCCGACCCGGCGCGCGCGGTGACCATCAGCGCGCCGAGCACCGGCCCGAGCTCGCGGATCAGGCTGAGCGCGACGAGCGGCCCGAGGTACTGGGTGCTGCCGAAGCGCGAGAGGGCGATGTGCCCCTGCAGCGTGAGGACCATGCCGGTGAAGCTCGCCGCGAGGAGGATGAGGAGCAGCGACTGGTTGCCGATGAAGCGCACCTGGCGGAGGAGCTCGCGGTGGCGGAAGGGCGGACGCAGGGCGGCCGTGAGCGCCTCCACGAGGAAGCGCGAGGCGCGGCCGACCTCGCCCACCTCGCCGAGGCACCAGCGCCCGACCGCACCAGGGATGCGCCACACTCGCTGGACCACGCCCGCCTCGCTGATCGCCCGCGCCGGAGGTGAGCAAGAAGCAGACCGCGCGGCTCCTGCCGCGACGGGAGAGGCGGGCGGCGGGGGCGCGCGGCCGGCGGGCGCACCACGACGCGGCCCGACGGGCGTTACGCGCCACCGCGACCCCGGCGGCGAGATCCCGCCCACCGGCGCCCGCGTGGTCGTGCGGACCCCGCACCGCGGAGCCTTCCCCGGCGCGGAGCAGTTCCCCTCGCCCGCGGGGACCCGTCCGCGCGCACCTGGGTCCTGGTCAGGTGAGTCAGCGCGCGAGAAGCCCCGCGGCCTCGAGGCGCGCGAGCCCCGCCGCCACCTCACCCCAGCGACGGCCGAGCTCGCTGGCGGCCACCTCGGAGCGGCTCACCTCGTCGAGCAGCGGGAAGCTCTCGGCCACTCCCATCACCCAGGCGCCCGCCTCGAGGCGCTTGCTCCGCGCGCCCGCCCACGCGCAGCGCACTGGCTGCTCCGCCTCGCCCGCGAGCCGCTGCGCGAGCGCTTCCTCCAGCGCAGCGAGCTGGAGCCGCTGCCCGCGCCGCTCGGCCCAGGCGACCACGAAGGCGAGGCCGCGCAGCACGTCGTAGTGATAGAAGCGCGGGAAGCAGGGCTTCAGCCAGGCGGGGTCGATCAGCGCGCCGGCGCGGCTGAGCGAGCGGCAGAGACGGCGCTCGAGGAGGTAGCGGGCGCCGCGGTCGAGGAAGCGCTCCTCGTCGTCGGTGAAGGGACGCCGGGTGCAGTGGAGCACGGCCTCGAGGGGCGGCAGCGTGGAGACCATCGAGCTGCGCGGCGTGGGGCGCGTGTAGGCCGCCTCGTCGCAGTTGAGGCCACCGTCGGGCAGCTGATAGCGCAGCAGCCAGGGGCGGATCCAGGGCAGCTCGACGTCGACGTCGACGCCGCAGGCGGCCAGGACCTGGAACGCGGTGCCGAGCGCGCAGTGGCAGGCCACGTGGCGGTAGGGATCGACGCCGGCCGGGAGCTCCTCGGGCCGGAGCGGGAAGGTCGGGAGGTAGTGCGAGCGAAGCGCCCGCGTGAGCGCGCGGGCCGCGCGGTGGGGGATCAGCGCGGCGCCGCCGAGCTCGTGGAGCAGCGTCATCCGCCACCAGGGCGACTCCCACTTGGGCCAGTAGGGGTCCGCGGCGATGGACGCCTCGGCGGCGGGCGAGTCGAGGGTGGCGAGGGTCTCGGCGAGCGCGGGAGAGCGGGCGAGCGTGGGGTCCATCGCCGCACCTTACCCCGCGCGCGTGCCGGGCCGCCAGGCGCACGCGGCGGGCGGCTGCGCGAGGAGGTGCGCCGGGCAGGCGCGGCAGTCCGAGGAGCCGAAGCCCGGCACCACGGCGATCCAGCCGCGCGCGAGGTCGGCCTCGACCAGCGCGTGCTCGGAGCCGCCCACGACCACGGCGACGCCGGTCACGCGCAGGCGGCGGGTGAGCGCGTCGATGTGCCAGTGGTGGCGCCGGCCGCTTCGCCGGAGGTGGCGCGCGACGCGGGCGCGCAGGCCGCCTGGCCCGCGCGCGCTGCCGTAGTAGCGGACCAGCCCGGCCGGCAGCGTCACCCGGCCGAGGCGCCCGACAGCGAGGGCGAGCGGCGCGGCGAGCGCGAGCTCGAGCACGTACGCCCCCGCGGCCGCCGGGAGCTCGAGGAGCGCGCGACCACGGCGGGGCGGCGGGAGCCAGCAGAGCTCGGGCATGCGCGGAGCGTCGGACGACGGCGGAGGCGCGTCAAGCGAGACCACGCCTCGCCTGAGGCCCCGTGCTAGCCTGTGCTCTCACGATTGATCACATCTCGACCTGCTCTCGGGCGCGCCAGCCGAGTTCGAGGAGCAGGAGGTCGTGCAGGCCACGGCCCAGGACAAGCCAGCCGGGATCGCCGTTGCTTTTGATGTCCTCCAAGGGCGGCCACCGCGAGCATGGCGTCCCGAGCATTCGGACGGCGGGGAAGTGGCTTCTTGGCGACCAGCCGCGGGCCCACCCAGCAGCCATGATCGTCGCCGTCGGCCAGCTCACCTCCTCGATCCCGTGCCGTGGGCGCCCTCACGTGGCGGCACAGCAGTGTGCAAGCCGGCTGCACACGGCGGCGCGAGCGCGTCAGCGCCGGGCTTGTCTGGCGAGGCGCCGCCGTCACAATCGGGGCTGGAGCCACGTCGGAGAGACAGCCGTCGGAGAGACAGCCAGCGAGGCGCGCCGCCGTCACAATCGAGGCTGGAGCCACGTCGGAGAGACAGCCAGCGAGGCGCGCGGCCGCCTCGCGAGGGAGCAGCTCATGCTGAGATCGCGGCTCGTGGAGCTCGATCCCGAGGTCCGACGCGACGGCGCGTCGAACGCCGGCACCGTGCTCCGTCCCTGGCAGTGGTCGGCCTGGAGGCCGGGCCTGCGCGACCAGTTCCTCGCCGCCTACCACGACCTCCGCGCCGCGGCCCGCCGCTTCGCCCGGCGCGGCGTCCTCGTCGGCGCCGTGCACGGCCTCGCGCTGCGCGCCAGCGTGGCGCTCGCCTCCTGGCCGGACCGCCTCGCCACCACCATCGTCGGACGCCACGGCCGGTCCGAGCTCTTCCTCCCCGACGACGAGGAGGTCTCGCTGCGCCACCTCGCGATCCTCGTCCACCGCGGCGGCCCCGCGGACCCCGTGCGCTGCACGGTGCTCGACCTGCGCAGCGAGCGAGGCTTCGAGGACGAGCACGGCGCCGCGCGCGAGGCGATCTCGACGAGCGGCCCCTGCCTGCTCCGCTGCGCGAGCTACGCGCTCTTCCTCCTGCCTTGCGGCGAGGGCGCGCTCTGGCCTGCCTCGGCGGAGGCCGCCTGGGAGCAGCTGCCCCCGCGGAGCTACGAGGACGGCGCGCTCGGCGTGGTGCGCGAGGAGCGGCCGGCCCTGGAGCCCACCTCCACGGACGGCGCTCGCGAGCAGACCGTGGTGAGCTGCAGCGCGGGCCCGCGGCGCCTGCGCCAGCGGCTGGTGCGCCCCGGCGCAGAGCCGCTCGGCGAGCTGCTGGTGAGCACGCCTCGGCGGACGATCGCGATCGAGGCGGACTCGGCGGCGCTCCGCGAGGGCCTGCTCCTCGGCCGCTACCCGCGCTGCGAGGCGGGCGGCGTCGAGCTCGGGCTGGGCCGGGACGTCTCGCGCGTGCACGCGCTGGTCCTCGAGGTGGACGGCGAGCTCTGCCTGATCGACACCGCGAGCCGCTGTGGCGTCCGGGTCGGCGGAGAGGAGCGCCGCGTGGTCCGGCTCGCGCCGGGGGTCCGCGCCACGCTCGCGAGCGAGGCCACCGTGGAGTGGCGGCCGCTCAGCTGAGGCGCCCCGGCTCCACCGCTCCAGCTGATTCTGGACTCTCGCACCCAGTGGTGTGCAGCATAGTTTCACACGCGTACCGTAGCCTGACTGCGATGAGGGGAAGGACAGTCACAGCAGAACCGCCAGACCCGCGGAGGACGACAGAGCTCCAGGGGACCGGGATGGGTGTCACGGGCGACGGGCCGCTCCTCTGCGCACCGCTGCGTGACACCCTCGATCGTGTCCTTCAGGCTTGCACGGCGATCCCGAGCTGGGGCGGGGTCGTCAGGGAGGGAGCTCTGTGTCCAGGAGCGCGAAGCTGACGCACGCGACCCGCGTGCAGCGGATCAGGGAGCTGCTGGAGTCGCGCGACCACGTCACCATCGAGGAGCTGGTCCGCGAGTTCGGCCGCTCGCGGCGCACCATCTACTACGACCTCACCGCGCTGCAGGACGCGGGCGTACCCATCTACTCCGAGCCGGGCGCGACGGGCGAGGCGCACTGGAAGCTGCACGCGGCCGCGAAGCGTCGCCTGCAGGGGCCGGAGCACCTCGTCGGCGGCGAGGAGGGCCGCGGCGACGGCGGAGCGCCGGTCAGCCTCGAGCTCATCTTCGACGCGGAGCAGGCGCGCGCCCTGCGCCGGCGGCAGCTGCACCCGTCGCAGCGCCTCGACGAGCTGCCCGACGGACGCGTGCAGGTCACGCTGGAGGTCTCCGGCACCCGCGGCCTGCTGCTCTGGCTGCTCGGGCACACGGCCAGCGTCGAGGTCGCACACCCCCCCGAGCTGCGCGAGGAGGTGCGCACCCTCCTGCGGGCCGCGCTCGCTCGCCACTCCCGGCGAGCCCACCGGCGCAAGGCGAGCTGAGCCCTCCGGGTGTCAGTCCCCACGCTCGGGCGGGGCTCGGCCGGGGCTCGAACCCCCTGAGCGACCGACGGGCAGCGATCACACCCTGGCCCGCCGCGGCGCGCGAGCAGCGCGCCGCCGTGTTACCCTCCGTCCGACGATCACCGATCACAGGAAGGCGAGTGATGGCGACCCGCACCCGGAGCGGCAGCAGGGCAAGCACTGGCGCCAGCAGCGGCGGCGCGAAGAGCACGCAGCAGGCCAGCAAGGGCACGCAGCAGGCCAGCAAGGGCACGCAGCAGGCCAGCAAGGGCACACAGCGCACCGCGCGCGGCGGGAAGGCCACGCCCGCTGCCCGGCCGCGCGACTACAGCCACGCCGCCCGCGTGCAGCGCGTGCGGGACATGCTGGAGAACCGCCCGTACGTCACCGTCCCCGAGCTCGTCGCCGAGCTCAAGGTCTCGCGCCGCACCGTCTACAACGACCTCGACGCGCTCGAGCGCGCGGACGTGCCGCTCTACTCCGAGCGGGTCGACGGCGAGGTGCGCTACCAGCTCCCGCCGAGCGCCAAGCGGAAGACCGTCACCCTCACGCTGCACGAGGGTCAGGTGCTCCCGCTCGGCCTGGCCCAGCTCGCGCTCCACTTCCTCAAGGGCACCGAGCTCCACGAGCAGCTCGGCGAGATCCAGCGCAAGCTCGCCGACGGCGCCACGCCGCGCACGCGCCAGGCGCTCGCCGAGGTCGCGCGCAAGATCGCGATCGTGCCCCACGGCCCCAAGCTCTACGAGGAGAAGGCCGATGTCCTCGACGACCTCCTCACCGGGCTCGTCTACAACGAGCGCGTGGAGATCTCCTACCGCTCCCAGCAGGGCGGCGAGGAGAAGACCCACCTGATCGAGCCGCTCACGCTGGTCCTCTACCGCGAGGCGCTCTACCTCGTCGCTCACTCGCTCACGCGCCGCGCGCGGCTCTCCTTCGCCGTGGACCGCATCAGCGCCAGCCGGCGGCGGCGCGGCGAGCGCTTCGAGTACCCCGAGGACCACGACCCGCGGGACTTCTTCGACGGTGCCTTCGGCCTGCTCGGCGGCGAGCGACGTCGCATCTCGCTCCTCTTCCAGGCGCAGCAGGCGCGCTATGTCCGTGAGCGCTACTGGCACCGGAGCCAGGCCTTCGAGGAGCTCCCCGACGGGCGGGTGCGGATGACACTGGAGGCGAGCGCCGAGGACGTCCTCTGGTGGCTGCTCGGCCACGCCGGGACCTTCGAGGTGGAGGAGCCCGCCGAGCTGCGAGCGCGGGTGCGGGAGCGGCTGCAGCGCGGGCTGGCGGCAAACGACGCCGGCCCGGCAGACCAGGCCGGCGAGGGGTGGACAGCTGGGGAGGGGACGGGCGCGGCGGGGACGGCCGCGGCGGGGACGAGCGGGGCTACTTCCCGCAGGCCTGCTTGAGGTCGAAGATGCCCGAGGCGGCGTTCGCGTACTGGATGTTGCCGTAGGCGATGCCCAGCGGGGTGACGGGCAGGGTGAAGGCGTCCTTCCACGTGTAGTTCGCGCCGTGGCGGCTCTGCCAGAGGCGCACCACCTCGCCGGTCGGCCGCTTCACGTCGATGAAGAAGGCGAGCGCGTCGACGGTGTAGTGGTAGGCGCCCGAGCCCTGCACGCCGGGATAGTCGTAGATGAAGCCGGTCTGATAGAGGCCCGGCGAGAGCTGGCGCGCCAGCGTCACGCGCTCCTGCTTGGCGCCGGTCGCGCTGTCCACATAGCGCACCCACATCGCGGCCGAGAGGAGCTGCCCGAGCTGCGGGCCAGCCGAGATCTCCGCCTCCAGCCAGTGGACGGGGATGCCGTAGTGACCCATGTAGCCGTCGCCGACCTTGGTCACCGCGAGCTCGCAGTGATCCGCGGCGTAGTTCTGCTTCGGGTCCACCAGGTAGCCGAGGCAGGCGGGCGAGGAGCGGTACGGCATGTCGCTGTTCTGCGTCGACCACTGCTGGAGCCCCTTGCAGCGCGGGTCCGAGGCGGGCGGCCAGACGTCGAAGCGGTAGTTCTTGCCGTAGTTGGAGTCCCACGCCTCGCAGCTCGAGCCGGCGCCGGTGAAGTTGTGGAACCAGAGCTCCACCGCGGTGGCGCTCGACGGGATCTTGATCGCCAGCGCCTTGCTGCTGGCGACGTTGGTGGGCGTGCCCTGCGGCGCCTCGAAGACGCGCACGCTGCCGCTCGCCTGCTCGCCGCCGGGGAGGAAGCGCGCGTGGGCGACCAGGTCCCAGGCCGGGTGGCCGTTGTGCGTGCCGCGGCAGGTGGGCAGGCGGTCGAGCATGTAGTCGACGACCAGGGTGCCACCCTGGCGCAGCTCGCCGAACTGCATCTGCTGCCAGTTGCTGAGGAAGGAGATGCGGCCGGCCACCGGCGCGCAGGCGCCGCCATCGCCGAGGCCGAAGTAGTTCGACCCGTCGAGGACGTAGTTCTCGAGGTCGCCGGTCCGCCGGTTGTGATCGAAGAGGCGCGAGCCGTCCGCGAGCTCGACGTAGGGCATCAGCTCGATGGGCGCGGTGGGCTTGCCAGGCCCGAAGAGGTGCTCGGAGAGGCCGAACTCGAAGAGCGAGAAGCCGGGCTGGCCGTTCGAGGACGGCGTCGCGTCGACCTGCCACCACGTGGGGTCGCCGGCCAGGTGGTAGAGCACGCGGACCTTGCCCTGTACGCCCTCGGCCAGCTCGACCCCGCCCTTCCAGAGGTAGTTGCAGACGCTGCCGGTGCACTGGGTCTGGTAGTCGTTGCCCCCGGGCTGGCGCGAGGCCGAGCGCAGGATGATCTGGCAGGCGTGATCCGCGCGATCGGCGGCGTCGGCCTTGCTCAGCATCGGCGCCCGCCCCTGCACGGCCGGCTGCACATCCTGGGCGTCCGGTGCGCAGCCCGCGATCAGGGCCACCGCCGCCAGGTTCGCCATATATAGATGTCTCGCTCGCATGGGTCCTCCGGTAAATTCGCCCTTAATCGCGGAGCCTCCGAAGGAGGCGAGCAGGGCGAATTCGGGCCTTAGCAGATCCCGTTCCACCTGTAGCCGCCCAGAATCGCTGGCGGCGCCGGCGGGAAGGTGGGACAGCCCCGCACCCCCGCGTTGCGAACCGCAACACCGCGCTGCCACCTACAGCACCGGGCCTGGCTCCTCGTACGAGGCGCACCCTTCGCGCTTCCCGGTTAAGATGGAGCGATGAGCCGCCGCCTCCGCCTCGCGGTCCTCCTCTCGGCCCTCGCGGCCTGCGGCGAGGCGCCGCAGCGCTGCCCGGCCTGCGAGGCGGGCCTGCCGGCCGACGCGACGCGCCCGCTGGAGAGCCGTCCCGGCGGGGACCGCGGCGAGACCGCACCGCCCGCGCGGCCGCTGGCCGGCGTCGCCTTCTGGGCCTACCAGATCGTCGGCCTCGATCGCGCGGGAGCCGTCGATCAGCTCGCCGCCTCCCGCTACGACCTGCTCGTCGTCGATCCCACGCGCACGGACAAGAGCCTCACCAGCTTCGATGGCAAGGGGATGGTCTCGCGCCTGCACGCGACGCAGGGCAAGTCGGGCCGAGCGCGACTCGTCCTCGCCTACGTCGACCTCGGCGAGGCGGAGCAGTGGCGCACCTACTGGCAGAGCAGCTGGGTCAAGCCCACCGCCTCGCAGCGCGGCGACCCGGACTTCCTGATCACCACCGATCCGGACGGCTGGTCCGGCAACTACCCGGTGGCCTACTGGGATCCGCGCTGGCGCAGCATCATCATCGACGGCCCCGGCAGCGTGCTGCAGCAGGTCCTCGACGACGGCTACGACGGCATCTACCTCGACTGGATCGAGGCGTACCAGAACGTCAAGGTGGCGGCGGCGGCGAAGGCCGCCGGCAAGGACGCGGCCGCGGAGATGGTCGCCTTCGTCGCGGCGCTCCGTGCCCAGGCGCGCGCGCGGCGGCCCGACTTCCTGGTCGTCCCGCAGAACGCGCCCGAGCTCGCGGCGCAGCGGCCCGAGTACGTGGCCCTCCTCGACGGGTTCGTCCAGGAGCAGATCTACTTCGACGGCAAGGCGGACCTCGCCTGGACCGACCCCGCGGCCTGCGACCTCCGCCGCAGCGACTCCGCCGCGACCGAGGCCAAGCTCCGTGTCCTGCAGAGCGCCGGCGTGCCTGTGCTGAACGTCGAGTACGCCTGCGCGCCCGCGAACGTCGCCGAGGCGTACTCGCGCTCGACGAAGAACGGCACCGTCGCCTACGTCACCCGTCGCCCCCTCGACCGGCTGTCGTCGACGCCGCCGCCGGGGTACTGACCCGGAGCTGCCCCGCGCCGCAGCAGGCAGCGCCCGACTTTGCGCTCCCCGGGCTGGCCCGGTAAGATGCCTCACCCAAGGCCCAGTCGATGAGCTCCTCACACGCTCCCACCCCCGCCGGCGCGCCGCCGGAACCACCGGACACCGGCGCCGCTGGCGAGCCGCCAGCACCACCGGACACCGCCGCTGCTGGTGCCCGGGGCCCGGGCGATCGCGCGGCGGCGTACCAGCTCGCGCTCCTCGCCGCCTCGATCCTCTACCTCGAGCTGGCGATCATCCGCTTCGCCGCGGCGCACGTCCTCTACCTCGGCTACTTCAGCAACTTCATCCTGCTCTCGGTCTTCGTCGGGCTCGGCCTCGGCTTCCTCGCCGCGCGCCGCACCTCGCTCGAGCTGCGCGCGCTCCTGCCCTTCGTGCTCCTCTTCCTCTTCGCGCTGGTGCTGGTCTCGCAGTTCGACGTGGACCTGCTGCGCAACCGCGGCGGCCTCTTCCACTTCGGCAACCTGCTCGGCCGCGCCGGTCTGCCCGCGGCGGTGCTGCTGCCGATCCTCTTCCTCACCACGGTGGTGCTCTTCGCCGCGCTGGCGCAGCAGACCGGCCGGCTCTTCGATCGCTTCCCGCCGCTCCGCGCCTACGCGCTCGACGTCGGCGGGAGCCTCCTCGGCATCGTGCTCTTCTCGGCGCAGAGCTACGTCTGGAGCGGGCCCGAGGTGTGGGTGCTCACCGGCTGCGGGCTGCTCACCGTCGCCGAGCTCCTCGAGCAGCGCGCCCCGCTCCGCGCCAGGCTGCGACGCGCGGGCGCCGTGGCGGCCGCCGCGCTCACCGTGGTCGTGCTCCTCCTCTCCGCCTCGGGCCGGCGCGACATGACGGTGATCTGGTCCACCTACCAGAAGCTCGCCTACGAGCCCCCCGAGGGCGCGGCGGCGTGGAAGCGCACCATCTACGCGAACGGCGTGCTCCACCAGTTCGCGCAGCAGGCGAGCAAGGCCGGCCGTGGCTTCTACCAGGTCCCCTACGAGCTGCAGCGCCAGCGGGGCGGCGCGCTCGGGCGCGTGCTGATCATCGGCGCCGGGAGCGGCACCGACGTGGCGCTCGCGCTGGCAAACGGCGCCGGGCGGGTGGTCGCCGTGGAGATCGACGACGGCATCGCGGAGATCGGCCGCCGCCACCACCCCGACCGCCCCTACCGCGACCCGCGGGTCGACCTGCAGATCACCGACGGGCGCCAGTACCTGCGCTCGAGCCACGAGCGGTTCGACCTGATCCTCTTCGCGCTCCCCGACTCGCTGGTGCTGCTCTCCTCGATGAGCAGCCTGCGCCTCGAGTCGTACCTCTTCACGCTGCAGGCCTTCGCCGACGCGCGCGCGCGCCTGGCGCCGGGCGGCGCGCTCTACCTCTACAACCAGTACCGCTGGCCCTGGCTAGAGCTGAAGGTCGCGCGCATGCTGGAGCAGGTCTTCGGCCAGCCGCCGGTGGTGGCGCGCAGGGGAGCGACCACCATCCTCGGCGCGGGCGAGCGCCTGCGCGGCGACCCGCTGCCGCCGCCCGGCGAGCGGCTCGAGCCGGCGACCGATGACTGGCCCTTCCTCTACATGAAGAGCCCGGGCTTCAGATGGCCCTACCTCGGCATGATCGGCATGCTCCTCCTCGGCGCGCTCCTCGGGGTGGCGCTCCTCGCGCCCCGCGGGACGCTCTCGCGGCCGGCGCTCCCCTACTTCTTCATGGGGGCGGCCTTCCTGCTCCTCGAGACGCGGAGCCTCTCGCTCTTCTC
>JAKLHH010000739.1 GCA_022710245.1 Myxococcota bacterium | reverse complement strand
CTCTATTTGCCCGAGGAGCGTCCCGCTCACCGCGACGGACCGCTCGAGCAAATAGAGGAGCTGCCCGATGCAGAAGGCGTTCCGCGCCGGCACGCGGATGGTCAGGTTGGGCACGCCGCCCTCGAAGTGCGCGTACGCCGGCCCGTCGATGACGAGACCGTTGATGAACGACATGCCGCGCCCGGCCGCGGGCAGGAAGTTGAGCCCGTCGAGGTCCTCGGCGTCCTTCGGCACCTCGATCTCCGCGTTGTGCTTGCCGAGGCGGAGGAAGGTCTCGAGGATGTTCCGCTCGCCCTCCTGCACCATCTGGCCGTTCGCGTGGAGCTTCTCCGAGTACATCGAGGGCGAGACCCACATCCCCTTGCCGTGGTGCCCCTCGCTCTCGGGGAAGAGCTGCTCCATGAAGCGGCCGAGCTGGTAGAGGCTCGCCGAGTTGGTGGCGATGACCTCGACCTTCTTGCCCTTGCGCCAGGCCAGCGTGCGCACCGCCGCGTGGACGAGCGCCGAGTTCTTCCAGAACTCGTCCTCGTCGCAGCGGCGCTTCATCTCGCGCGCGCCCGCGACGAGCTCGGCGAGGTCGATGCCCGCCATCGCGATGCCGACCAGGCCCACGTCGGAGAGCACCGAGAAGCGCCCGCCGATGTCGTCGGGGACGATGAAGGTGGTGTAGCCCTTCTGATCGGCGAGGCGGCGGAGCGCGCCCTTCCTCGCGTCGGTCGTGGCGAGGATCAGCTCGCGCGCGCCGGCTCCCTCGAGGTCCTCGAGGAGGCGGCGGAGCACGCGGAAGGCGATCGCGCTCTCGGTGGTGGTCCCCGACTTGGAGATGCAGTTGACCCCCACGCGCTTGCCGCGCAGCGCGTCGAGGGTGTCGCGGAAGTGGTCGGGGTCCATGTTCTGCCCGAGGAAGTAGAGCTCGGGTGCGCCGCCGCGCTCGGCGCGGGGGAGCGCGTTCCAGTGGGTGTGGCTGAGCGCGCCGACGGTGGCCTCGATGCCGAGGTAGGAGCCGCCGATGCCGATGGAGACGTAGGCGTCGATCCGCTGCCAGAGCTCGGCGACGACGCCGCGGATCCGCGCCAGGTGCGCGGCCGGGATCTGCTCGGGGAGGTCGCGCCAGCCGAGCATCGGCACCGCGCCGTCCTTCACGTCGCCGCGGCCGGCCTTGAGGTCGGCGTGGACGCGGAGCGCCTCGGGGACCATCGCCTCGAGCTCCGCGCGGGTCAGCGGGTGCGGGTCGCCGGGCGCGTCGAAGACGTAGCCGAGGTCGAGGCTGACGCGGTTCTCCGCGATGAAGCCGGGGTCCTCGTAGGGCAGCTTGCGGCCGGCGCCGCGCTCGCGCTGCGCGTGGATGGTGGGGTTCTCCGGCCAGGAGAGCTCGAGCTTCTTCGCCACGGATCACCTCCGGATGAGGTTGTTCGGGTGCTTCGTCTCGTGGGTCGCGGCCGCTCCGCACGACCGCCCGACCTGTGCGGCGCCGCTCCCGCCGCAGTATGAGTCAGCCTCACCCGAGCGGCAACGCAGTTCTGAGGTCGCTTGGATGCGGTTGCCGCCCTGGAGGCGGCCGCGCACCAGACAACCATATTGACCCGCCCGCCGCGCCCCTGCACAGTGCCTCTGTGGAGGAGGGGTCGATGCCCGAGAAGGTGCTGCGCCTCACCATCCCTGGTCGCGCGGAGCTCGCGCTCCACCACCTGGTCCTCGACGTGAACGGCACCCTCGCCCTCGACGGCGAGCTCGAGGAGGGGATCGCGCCGCGCCTCGCGCGCCTGCGCGAGCTCCTCGAGGTCCACCTCCTCACCGCTGACACGCACGGCCGCCAGGCGGCCCTCGACGCGCTCCTCGGCCTGTGCGCCCACCGCCTGCAGCCGGGCGGCGAGGCGGCGCAGAAGGAGGCCTTCGCCCGCGCCCTGTCCGGCGGCGTCGCCGCGATCGGCAACGGCGCCAATGATGTCGGCATGCTGCGCGCCGCCTCGCTCGGCGTCGCGGTCCTCGGCGGCGAGGGGCTCTGCCGCGAGGCGCTCCTCGCCGCGGACCTCGTCTGCCGCTCGGGCTGCGAGGCGCTCGATCTCCTCCTCAACCCGGCGCGGCTCCGGGCCACGCTCAGGGCGTGAGCGCCGCGCTATAATGTCTGCCGGCATGTCCACGCGCTTCGGCAAGTTCGAGCTCCTGCAGCGGATCGGCGGCGGACGCCTCTCGCAGGTCTTCCGCGTCGGCCGCATGGGCGGCGACCTCGACGATCCCCCGCGGATCGCGCTCAAGCGCGTGCACCCGTCGCTGATCGGCGAGGCCTCCTTCGTCCAGCTCGTGGTCCGCGAGGCGGGGCTCCTCACGCGCCTCGCGCACCCGAACCTCTGCACCTGCCAGGAGCTCGGCGCGGTCGACGGCTGCCCCTTCCTCACCCTCGAGCTGATCGACGGCTGCACGCTCCGCGCGCTGATGCGCAAGCTCTCGGTGCTCGGGGTCAAGCTCCCGCTCTCGGCGGTGGTCGCCTTCGCGCACGAGCTGACGGGGGTCCTCGACTACCTGCACCGCGGCTGCCCGAGCCCGCTCGTCCACCTCGACCTCAGCCCGCAGAACGTCATGGTCTCGGTGACCGGCGAGCTGAAGCTGATCGACTTCGGCATCGCCCGCTACCTCGACGGACACGAGCCGCCGCCCGTCGGCGAGAAGATCGCCGGCACCATCGGCTACATGTCGCCCGAGCAGGCGCGCGGCGCGCCGTCGGACGCGCGCGCGGACCAGTACGGGGTCGGCGTCCTGCTCTGGGAGCTCCTCACCGGGCGCCGCCTCTTCCGCGGCAACACGGCCGAGACCTGGCGGCGCATGCGGACCGGCGCCGCGCCGCCGCTCGCCTCGCTGACCAAGGAGCTGCCGCGGGAGATCTGCGCCTTCGTCGACCGCTTGCTCGCGCCGGAGCCCGAGGCGCGCTTCCCCGACCTCGGCGCGGCGCAGGCCGAGCTCGCGCGCGGATCCTCGGCGCCGCTCTCCGGCAAGCGCCCGCTCGCCGCGCTGGTGCAGCTCCTGATGCAGGAGCCGGACTTCGATCCGTTCGACGTGCGCCTGCAGCCGGAGCCGGTGATCGAGGCGGACATCCCGAGCGGCGAGGCCGCCGGGGCGGAGTACGCCGAGCTCTCGATCGAGGTGGACGGCGGCGCGGGCTCGCCGCTCTCCGCGGTCCGCTCGCTCGTCAGCGACGGCGCCGCGCCCCCGAGCTCGCCCTTCCTCGAGCCCGGCGAGGGTGAGGTGGAGGTGGCCGAGGTCCTGCAGCGGATCTCGACGCCGGCGTGATCACTGGCCCGGTGACGCGTCCTTCGAGCAGAGCGCGGAGAGCGCTGCCCCTCCGTCGGAGAGACCGGCGGTCAGGCAGCCGCGGTAGCCGTCGGCGAGGCAGTCGCTGCAGAAGGTGAGGCAGCTCCCGGTGGCGACATTACAGGCGGGGAGCTCGATATTGCTCCAGCTCGAGCAGCAGGTGGTGTTGCAGCACGCGCGGCCGCTGGTCACCGTGCAGCTCGCGAGCGGACAGCTCGCCCGGTCCGGGCGCGCGGCCTCGGGCTTCGCGAGGCGATCCTTCGCGCCGAGGTCCCTCGCGGGCTCGTCGGTGTTGCAGCCGAGGAGAAGCGAAAGCGTCAGGGCCAACCAAGCTATCGAGTGTCGCATCGACTGTTCCCTCCTTGGCTTGGCTTGGCCGTTGCTCCGGAGGCCTCTGCCCACCCATCGACTCCGCGAGGATCAGGTCAGAGCCCCGCGTCCTTGATGATGCAGCTCGTCCCCTTGGCGATGCAGTGGCCAAGCTCGAAGCGATCCACGCAGCACGATTCGTCGACAGGGCAGCAGGTGGTTGTGTCGTTTCGTGGGAACGCCAGCGAACCACATGGGTCCCGTCCCGTCGGGCAATCACTGACGCACCTGTTCTCGAAACAGAAGAGACCGAGATTGATCTTCGTACAAGTCGCGGTGTTCTCGCAGGGTGTGGTCTCCCCGCGCCCGCGGTCGGTCACTCCACTGTCTTTGAGCCCCGCATCGGACCGCAGCAGTACGCAACTGAGCGGGTCGGTCGGGGACTGGTAGGTGTCGCGGCAATGGGTGCCAACCACGCAGGTGCCAACTGCCGGGTCACCTCCGCACCCAGCACCGGCGGCAGCACAATAGCCTTTGCCGGAGCAGCCACCGCTACAGCAACCGATCACGGTGTCAGCCGCCCATGCTGCATAGCACGCAGAAGTCCTCGGACATGATCCGGGCAGGGTCTCCCCGGACGGACAACCGCCGCAGCGCTGCAGATAGTCAGGCGCGTCGCATGAACTGCAGCATGGGTAGAAAGGACCGAACGCTTCGCACTTGCCGTCGTTCTTGCCGCAACCGAGGAATCCAAGAAGGAACATCACGCCGAGACTCAGCACCATCGAGCATCGCGTTATCGTCACGGGGCACCCCACTCGCTGGAACACCGACACCCAAGAGCTGACAGACCCCCGGCGACGTGCAGCCCACCGAGGCGACCGAGGCGGGCGCGCAGCTCCCGCAGGACCAGCAGGCGGCCGCGTCGTCGTGCGTGCAGCCGGCGAGCGCGCCGAGCTCGCCGGCGCTCCTGTCCCGCGGCTGGCTCGCGTCGAGCGGCGAGGCCTTCCAGCCCGCTGGAAGGCAGCCGTCACCGAAGACCAGGCACTTCCCGGTCCCCGGCTCACACGCCCACACGAGGACGGGATGCACGATCGGGCAGCAGGGGTTGACGGCCGGCCAGACGGCGCTGCAGCGCGCCACCGAGGTCTCGGTGGGGCCGACGCAGCGGGCGGCGAAGCTGCAGTTGAGGTCGACGGCGGGCGGCGCCGCGCGATCGTCGCGGGAGCAACCTGGAG
>JAKLHH010000738.1 GCA_022710245.1 Myxococcota bacterium | reverse complement strand
TGAGGGCCCGACCTTGCGGGCCGCGAGGAGGAGGTCGATGCCGGCGCCCGAGCCGAGGTCGAGGACGACCTGCCCGACGCGCACCTCGGAGTAGGCGAGCGGGTTGCCGCAGCCGAAGGAGCTCACCACCGCGCCCTCCGGGAGCGCCGCGAGCTCCGCGTCGCTGTAGCCGGCGAGCTTGGCGGCCACGCCCTTCGGCACCGGGCCGCTGCAGCAGCCCTGGCCGGGCGCCGGCGCGGTCACTGCCCGCGCGTAGTCCTCGCTCACGCTGCGCCTCACCTCATCGTGCTTCGTGTCGCTCATCGTCGTGCTCCTCTGGCGGCCGCGCCGCCGGTTCTTCGTGGGGGTGCGCTGAGGGTCCCGGAGCCCTCGGCCGGCAGGGGACAGCAGCGCTCGAGCGCGTCCGCGATCGCGCGCAGGGTGCGGACCAGCTCCCCGACCCGCACCGAGTAGAGGACCTCCTTGCCCCGCCGCTCCGCCTGCAGGATCCCCGCGTCGCGGAGCTGGGCGAGGTGGCGCGAGACCACCGAGAGGTCCACCGTGCAGCACTCCGCGACCTCGCTCACCGCCCTCGGCACGCAGGCCTCCGCCAGGCGGACCAGGATGGCGACGCGGTTCGGATCGCAGAGCGCCTTGAAGAGCTTCGGCGCGAGGAGGCCGCCGAGCCCGCTGCAGCAGGCCTCGCCGGCTCCCGGCCCCGATCGCTCTCGCTTGCTTGCTTGCACCATGCTGCAAACGTAGCCGCGAGGGAGCGACCTGTCAACCCCGCTCCTGCTCCTGCTGCTCCTGCTCGTGCTCAGCGCCGCGAGAGCTCGCGGAAGGAGATGAGCCGCCCCTGCTCCTCGTCCCAGAGGTGGAGCGAGAGGCAGCGGAGGCTCCGCCGCAGCGTCAGCGGCGGCCGCGCCAGCGACGGGTTCTCGGCGAGGCAGCGCCGCAGGTGGTAGTTGGGGATGCGCGGGCCCAGGTGGTGCAGGTGGTGCAGCCCGATGTCCCCCGTGAACCAGGCGAGGACCCGCGGCAGGCGGTAGTAGGAGCTCCCCTGCAGCGCCGCGTCGACGAAGCTCCAGCGCGCAGCGCGCACCCGGTACGCGCCCTCGAACTGGTGCTGCACGTAGAAGAGCCAGATGCCGATGGTCGCGGTGAGCACGCTGATCGGGAGCTGCACGAGGAGGAAGGCCCTCCAGCCCACCCGCCAGACGATCAGCCCCGCCAGCGCGAGCACGGCGAGGTTGGTGAGGTGCACGCTGGCGCGGTGGCGGCCCCGCGTGGCCCGGTCGAGCTCGCGTCCGCGGCTGTCGCGGAAGGGGATCGCGAAGCGCAGGTTGAAGAGGAAGTAGTAGGTGGGCCCGATCCCGAGGAGGACCAGCGGGTGCCGGTAGAGCCGGTAGGCGAGGCGGCGGAGCGGCGAGCCGGCCAGGTAGTCGGCCACCGTCAGCGTGGTGATGTCTCCGACGTCCTCGCGATCGAGGTTCCCGACGGTGACGTGATGGACCGCGTGGCGGTCGCGCCAGTAGGCGAAGGGGACCAGCGTGAGGACGCCGCAGAGCGAGCCGAGGACCACGTTGCCGAGGCGGCCCGGCAGGAAGGAGCCGTGCCCGCAGTCGTGCTGGACGATGAAGACCCGGACCAGGAAGAGCGTGGCGACGACGTCCACCGCGAGCGCGAGCGCGGTCGACCAGGCGGCTGCCCGGACCGCCAGCCACCAGACCAGGAAGAACAGGAGGACAGAGGTCGCCACCTGCGCAGCGCTTCGCCAGAGGACGGGCCGCTGGTAGCGCTGCACGACGTCCATCCACCGCGGGTTGGAGGCCACGCCACCGCGCGGCGTCTCGCCCGGACCACCGCTCATGCCGCCCTCGCCGTCGTCGCCCTGCGCCGTCCGTGCAGCTCCTCTTCGCGGCTACCAGTAGCCTGGACCAGATGGCCAGCGATGCAAGGAGATCCGCGGAGCGTGCGCTCCGCGCGCGGTGGCGTCCGGGGACCGGCGGCGCGGGCTCAGCCCGCGACGGGCGCCGGCGTGCGCGCGTCGGCCGCCCTCGCGCGGGCCCGCGCCTCGCGCAGGTAGGCCTGCACGGAGAGCGCGGCGATGGTGCCGTCGGAGACCGCCGTGGTGATCTGGCGGAAGCGCTTGGCGCGGAGGTCGCCCGCGACGTAGAGCCCGGGCACCGGCGTCCCCATCCCCTCGTCCGTCTCCACGTAGCCCCACTGGTTCAGCGGGACGACGCCCTTCAGGAAGTCGGTCTGCGGCATCATGCCGACGAAGACGAAGACCCCGTCGGTGGGCAGGTCGAGGACCTGTCCCGTCGCCAGGTCCTCGACCGTCAGGCGATCGACGCCCTCCTCGCCATGGAACGCGCGCGGCTCGTGGCGCCAGAGCACCTTGATCTTCGGGTGGGCGAGCGCCTCCTCGGCGGTGCTCGCCTCGGCCTGGAAGTGATCGAACTGGTGCACGATGGTGATGCTGCGCGCGAACTGGGTGAGGAAGAGCGACTCCTCGACGGCCGAGTTGCCGCCGCCGATGACGTGGATGTCCTTCCCCTCGAAGTAGGCGCCGTCGCAGGTGGCGCAGTAGGAGAGCCCGCGCCCTCGGTGGTCGCGCTCGCCGGGGAGGCCGAGCTCACGCGGCTTGGCGCCGGTGGCGATGATCACCGCCGGCGCCTGCACCTCGCGCTCCTCGTCGAGCTCGAAGCGCTTCAGCGGGCTCTTCAGGTCGAGGTCGGTGACCTCCACCGCCCGCGCGATCTCGGCGCCGAAGCGCTCGGCCTGCGCGGCGAAGGCGCGGGCCAGGTCGCTGCCCTTGATGTCCTCGGGGAAGCCGGGGTAGTTGGAGACCTTGTGGGTGGTCTTCACCTGCCCGCCCGGCATCCCCTCGTCGAGGACCAGCGTGCGGAGCCGCGCCCGCGCCGCGTAGATGGCGGCCGCGAGCCCGGCCGGGCCCGCGCCGAGGATGATCAGATCGTAGGTCTCGGCCATGGAACGCTCCTCGTTGGTCGCGGCAGCTTCGCGGGGACCCGCCCAACCCCGCGGCGCCGCTCCGTCAGCCCTGCCCGGTGAGCTCGGTCAGCCGCTGCTTCAGCTCGCTGCGCTTGATCTCGCCGGCCATGCGCGCGCCGACCTCCTGGCCGTCGCGGAAGAAGATGAGGGTCGGGCTGCCGGTCACCTTGAGGCGGGTGGCCAGCTCCTTGTTGCCCTGCCGGAAGATCTTGAGGAAGCGGATCTTGCCCGCGAACTGCTCGGCGAGCGCCTCGTACTTCGGCGCCAGCGCCTCGCAGGGTGGGCACTCGGTCGAGTAGAAGTCGAGGACGGCGAGGCCGCCCCCGGCGATCGCCTGCTCGAACTCGGCTTCCTTGATCTCGCGCACCTGCTCGCTCATCGCATCTCTCCTCGTCCGTGCTCGCAGCCTCTAGTCGTGGCAGCCCGCGACCAGCGGGGAGGCCTTGGCGCAGCACTGGGCCTCCTGCTTGGCCTCCTCGCAGCACGCGGCCTTCTTGGGCTGCGTGAGCGCCTTCACCTTGGCGGGGCGGGTGGTCTTCTTCTCGTTCTTCTTGCTCATCGGCTGACTCCTTGGTTCATCTGGTTGCTGGTCGCGGCAGCTACGCACGACCGCCCGACCTGTGCGGCGCCGCTCCTACTTGCTGTCCGCGACGGCCTGCAGCCGGTCGCGGAGCGTGGTGGCGGCCTGGCAGTCCTCGCAGGGACCGCCGCTGGTGGTCTTCTCATGGCAGGTGGCCAGGCAGTGCTGCAACGACTGCAGCACCAGGCGCAGCTCCTTGTCGCTCAGCTCGACTCGCTTCATCTCACTTCCTCCTTCGCTGGGGGCTTCCGGCCGGCGAGGCCGGAGGCCCGGATGGTGAGGCTGCGCAGGGAGACCCCGTGCCGCTCGTAGGGCGCCGAGCGCTCGAGCACCTCGACGGTGGCGAAGCCCGCGGCCCGCACCGCCTCGAGGTAGTCGGGCTCGCGGATCGCCCCGCCGTAGCAGGCAGCCCACGCCGTCGGGTCGCTGCGGACCGCCTCGGGGAGCTCCTCCTCCGAGACGATGTCCGAGACCACCGCGCGCCCGCCGGGACGCAGCACCCGCCGCACCTCGCGGAAGACCGCGGCCTTGTCCGGCGCGTGGTTGATGGCGCAGTTGGAGAGGACCAGGTCGGCGCTGCCGTCCTCGAGCGAGAGCCGCTCGAGCTCGCACTGGAGGAAGCGCACGTTCGTCGCGCCCGCCTCGGCCGCGCTGGCGCGGGCCCGCTCGATCATCTCGGCGCTGAGGTCGACGCCGAGGGCGGCGCCGCCCTGCCCCACGCGGCGCGCCGCCTCGAGGACGTCGCGGCCGCGGCCGCAGCCCAGGTCCACCACCACCTCGCCGGGCGCCGGCGCGCCGAGGCGCAGCGCACCGCCGCAGGAGAGCGAGCCCGCTGACGCGAGGGCGTCGTAGCGGCAGGCGACGGCGCTCCCGAGCGCAACGCGGTCGATGGCGGGCTGGTCTGGCATGGGTCCCGGGTCTCCGTTCCGGCGAAGAAGTATACTCGTTTCGCGGGCCAGCGCAGCGTCTTGTGGCCCATCCTTCCCGTTGAGAGCCAGGGAGCAGCGAGAGGTTGCAGCGCGGGCCGCCAACCTCGGGTATCCTGCCCCTCCGGCGGTCACCGCCGCAACCAAGGAGCCTGTGATGCGCCTGTCCCTGGTCCTGCCGCTCGTGCTGTCCCTCACCCTCGTCTCCCTGGCCGCCGCCGCGAAGGGCCCCTCGGGGAGCTTCCGCAGCGACGCCGGGTTCGTCACCCTGAAGTACGCGGGCGAGGGCACCGTCGAGGTCAAGCTCAAGACCCGCTACTGCAGCCTCGACGTGAAGGACGGGGCCACCTTCGTGCCCGAC
>JAKLHH010000737.1 GCA_022710245.1 Myxococcota bacterium | reverse complement strand
GCGTCGCCGTCATCGTCGGCCTCGTCGGCGTCGCCCGCGTCGTCGGCGTCGCCCTCGCGGTCGGCCGCACCCTCATCGTCGGCCGCAGCGTCGCCGTCATCGTCGGCCGCGTCGGCGTCGCCCGCGTCGTCGGCCTCGCCCGCGCGGTCGGCCGCACCCTCATCGTCGGCCGCAGCGTCGCCGTCATCGTCGGCCTCGTCGGCGTCGCCCGCGTCGTCGGCGTCGCCCTCGCGGTCGGCCGCACCCTCATCGTCGGCCGCAGCGTCGCCGTCATCGTCGGCCTCGTCGGCGTCGCCCGCGTCGTCGGCGTCGCCCGCGCGGTCAGGTGCGCCCTCGCCGGCGGCTGGCGCCGGGCTCGACGACGCGCTGGCGGGCCGCGCGTCGAGCCGCTCCTCGCGCCAGAGCGCCTCCTCCATGGCCTGGAGCAGCGGCCGCGTGCTCTCCGCGTCCAGCGCCGAGATCGCGATCCCCTGGTGCCCGCGCGAGCGCGCGGCGAGGTCCTCGGGCGAGAGCAGGTCGCGCTTGTTGAGGACCAGCAGGCGTGTCGTCTCGGCGACGCCGAGCTCCGAGATGATGCGCTCGACCGAGGCGATCTTGTCCACGAAGTCCTCGTCGGCGACATCGACCAGGTGGAGCAGCAGGTCGGCCTCCACCACCTCCTCGAGGGTGGCGCGAAACGCGTTGACCAGCTCCCGGGGCAGGTCGTGGATGAAGCCCACCGTGTCGGTGAGCACGATCTCGCGCTCGCGCGGGAAGCGCAGCCTCCGGCTGGTCGGGTCGAGGGTGGCGAAGAGCCTGTCCTCCACCAGCTCCGAGCTCTGCGTGAGCATGTTCAGCAGCGTCGACTTCCCGGCGTTGGTGTAGCCGACGATGCTCACCACCGGGAGCCCGCGCCGCTGGCGCAGCGCGCGCCGCTGCCCGCGCCGCTTCGAGAGGAGCTTGATCTGCGCCTCGAGCCGCGCGATCCGCTCGCGCGCCCGGCGCCGGTTGATCTCCAGCTTGGTCTCGCCCGGACCGCGCCCGCCGATGCCGCCGGTGAGCCGGCTCATCATGGTGTTCTTCTCGACCAGCCGCGGCAGGGTGTAGTTGAGCTGCGCCAGCTCCACCTGGATCTTGCCGTCCCGGCTCCTCGCGCGCTGGGCGAAGATGTCGAGGATCAACATGGTGCGGTCGATCACCTTCAGCTCGGTGCTGTCACTGATCGCGCGGGCCTGCGCCGGCGTCAGGTCGGGGTCGAAGATGAGCAGCTCCGCGCCGACCTGGTTCGCCCGCTGCACGATCTCGTCGAGCTTGCCCTTGCCGACCACGTAGCGCGGGTCGAGCTTCTCGCGCCGCTGCACGACGACGCTCTGCACCGCGACGCTCGCCGTGCGGCAGAGCTCCTTCAGCTCGGCCAGCGCGGCCGCCTCGGGCCGGCTCGCCCGCGTGTGGACGTGGACCAGGATCGCGCGGTCCTTGCCGAGGTCGTCCGCCTGCACCGCCGCCCGCGAGACGCGCGCGAACTCCTCCTCGAGCGAGCCGATCAGCTGCGCGAAGTCGAGGTTCAGCTCGTGGAGCGACACCGGCGCGAGCTGCGTCCAGAGCTCACCGCCCGGGTTCTCCGGCAGCAGGTGCGCGAGGGCGATGGTCCCCGGCAGACCTCCCCGCCCCACCGACACGGCGGCGACCAGGTCGAGGCGCAGCAGCGAGAGGTCGGTGAGGTCGTCGCTGGAGAGGGGCTCGCCGCCGAGGTGCGTGTGCACCAGCCGCAGCCCGCGCAGGCGCCCCTTGCCCGCGCGCAGGCGGCCGATGTCGGGCAGCCAGAGCCGCCGCGCGTCGCCGAAGATCACCTCCTCGGGCTGGCCGCGGCGGTCGAGGAGGACGCCGATCTGACGCCCGGTCTCCGCCGAGATCTGGCACATGAAGCTCGCCATCTCGACGGAGATGACCTGGGCCGGCGGCACTCGCCGTCGGTAGAGGCGCTCCGCCATGCGCAGGGCACTGGCCTTCAGGCCGGTGGTATTTCCGGAGACCTCTCGCGTGGTGGGCCGCCAGTCGGGCGCGCGCCGCCGGTGGCGGCCGCTACTGGGGTTGCTCCTGCGGCTGGGCCGCGGCGCCGTCTGCCGTGACCTTCTTCTGCTCCTCGAGGAGCGTGACCGCGATGGCCATCGCGCGCTTGGCCTTCTCGGCCAGCTGCTCGTCGCTGCGGATCTTCTCGAAGGCGCGGAGCAGCTGGCTCTGCTGCGTCGCCACCTGCTGGTCGCGCTCCCGGATCGTCTGGTCGCGATCGGAGACCGTCTCCTGCGAGCCCTGCAGCTCGATCTCCAGGCTGCTCGCGCGGCCGCGCGTCTCCTTCAGCGACTCCTCGGTCTGGCGCAGGGTCTCCCGCACCGCGGCGAGCTGGCCGTCGCGGTCCGCGATCTCGCCCTGCAGGCCCTCCACCTCGGCCCGGTGGCGCGCCTCCATCCCGGCGACCTGGTCCGCGTGGCGGCGGCCGGCCTCGTCGGTGGCCTCCGCGTGCTCCTCGCGCAGGCGCTGCTGGGCCTGCTCGTGCTCGCCGCGCAGCCGCTCCTGCTCCGCGGCGTGCTGCTGGCGGAGCCCCTCGCTCGCCTGCTCGTGCTCGCGGCGCAGCCGCTCCTGCTCGTCGGCGTGCTGGCGCCCGAGGCGCTCGAGGTCGGTGCGGTGCTCGGTGCGGAGCGCCTCCTTCTCCCCGGCGTGCGCCGCGTCGCGCTGCTCGAGCTCGCTCGCGTGCCGCTCGGTGAGCCGCTGCAGCTCGCTGCCGTGCTCGGCGCGCAGCCGCTCCAGCTCGCTCGCGTGCGTGTCGCGCAGCGACTGCTCGGAGGCCTCGTGCTCCTGCTGCTGCTGGATCTCCCGCTGCTGCGCCGCCGCCCGCTCCTCGGCGAGGACGCGCTCGTGCTCACCCTGCAGCCGCGCCAGCTCCTCGGCCTGGCTGGTCCGCAGGGCCTGCAGCTCCTGCGCGTGGTGCTCGCGGAGTGAGGCGAGCTCGCCCTGATACGCCTCGGCCGCGGTCGCCAGCGCCTGCCGCTTCTCCTCCTCCAGGCGCGTCACCGCCCCGGTCTGCTCGTCGCGCATGCGGCCGAGCTCGCCTCGGTGCTCGGTCTCCAGCCGCTGCACCTCCCCGCCGTGCTCCTCCCGCAGCCGCTCCACCTCGCTCGCGTGCGCGGCGAGCGCCGCCTCGAGCTCCTGCGCCTTGGCCGCGAGCGCCTCCTCCGACTCACGCTGCAGGCGGTCCTGCGCCTCCTTGTGCTTGTCCTTCAGCTCCTCGTTCTCGGCGTAGGACTTGTCGATCTCCCTCTTCGCCTCCTCCAGCCGCGCCTTCACGCCCTTCTCGCGCTCGACGATCTTGTCCTTGTCCTGCTGCAGCGCCTCCTGGCGCTCCCGGGCGGAGACGATCTCGCGCTCGATACCGAGGAGCTTCTCGTCCATGTCGCGGACCTTGCGCTCGAGCTCCCGCACCTTGTCCTTGTGGTCGAGGATCTGGCGCTCCTTGGAGTCGAGGTCGTCCTTCAGGTCGAGGATCTCCTTCTCCTTCTTGTTGATGATCTCCCGGAGGTTCAGGAGCTCCCGGTCACGCGAGAAGCCGAGCCCCGACTCGCTGGTCGCCGGGCGTACCGCGAGCGCGCTCGTCAGCTCGTCCTGCAGCCGCCGGTTCTCGCGCTCGAGCTCCGTGATCCGCTGCCTGGCCGCGTGGTCCTCCCTCGCTGGCTCGGGCCGGGCCTCACGCCGCGGCGCCTCGGCGCGGGCGGGCTCGCGACGGGGCTCGGGCTCGGGGCGGCTCGGCTCCCGGGCCGGCGCGGGCTGCTTCGCCTGCGTCTCGGGAGCGTCCTCCTCGTCGTCGTCGGGCTCCAGCTCGAGCGGCGGCGCCTCCGGGAGGTCGGGCAGCTCGGCGACCTTGCGCCCGGGCTCGCTGTGCGCGGTCCCTTCCAGCTCCAGCCCTCCGTCGCTCTCGGCCTCCATCTCCAGCGCCTCGACGGGCGGCGCGGTGACCGGCTCGCCCCGGGTCACCATCCCCGCCTCGTGCGCCGCCTCCGACGGGAGCAGCACCTGCATCTTGCCCGTCTCGCCTCCTTCGCCCGGCAGCTCCAGCGCGGCGAAGGCCATGTCGGTCTCCAGGGCGATGTCCCGGTCCACCATCCGGGTCGGGTCGTCGTGACCGACCGGGCGCTCGGCGAAGGCCGGGCTCGGCGCTGGCTCGTCGGGCACCTCGATCTCCTCGATCGGCACCGTGTCGGTGGGCAGGTCGTCCGCGTAGGCGATGGCGATCTCCTCGGAGGGCGTCGCGAGCTCGCCGGTGCGGTCGTTCGCTATCGCGTCCTCCTCGGCGGGCGCGAGGCCGAGCAGCTGACGCACCTTGGCGAGCAGCTCCTCCATGGGGAAGGGCTTGATCAGGTAGTCCTCGGCGCGGGTCTTCAGCTTCTTGTGCTGCTCGAAGATGTCCGGCGTCGCCTCGGAGGACATGATGACGAGCGGGATCGCCTTCAGCTCGGGGTTCTTCTTGAGCTTGTTGCAGATCGAGTAGCCGCTCATCTTGGGGAGCTCGACGCAGAGCAGGATCAGCGACGGCGGTGAGCTCTTCGCCCCCATCACGGCCGCGCCGCCATCGCTGATGATCTCGACGGTGAACCCCTGGCTGACGAGCGCCTTCTCGACGGTGCTCCCCCAGGTGGCGTCACTCTCCACCACCAGGATGCGGTGCTGGCTCATCGGGCAAGTCCTCCTGTGGGGTCGCGGCCGCTGCCCGCGACTGCCCAGCCTGCGCGGCGCCGCGCTGTGCTCCGCCCGGACGCGGGCGGAAGGCGGCGCCTGACTTTAGCCCCAAGACAAGCGCATGTCGCCTACTGCGGAGGGCGATACCGTCGGCGACA